>NC_013520.1:1575000-1875000 GCF_000024945.1 Veillonella parvula DSM 2008 | reverse complement strand
GACAATACTCTGTTACGGTTTAAGTTGTTGACTGGTAGAACTCATCAAATTCGCGTTCACATGGAACATATTGGTCATCCCATCGTAGGTGATGCTATGTATGGTACGCGTAATAAGCCCTATATACGGCAATGTTTGCACGCATCGGAGCTAACTTTCGTTCCGTATGGTAAGGACGAAGCTATTACGATTACATGTGAAGTAGGGGATAATTTTGGTCGAGAATAATAACTGTAGATTTTACTACTCTAAATAATAAACCCATCGTATTTATTGAATGAGAAGCTTATTATCCCTGTATCCTTGTATACAAAAAACAATAGTGATAAAAACTCATAGTCTATGCATGAAAAGCATAGACTATGTTTTTTTTATATTTTCAATTCACAGTGGACAGGAGTATACTGTGTATAGACATAAAATTCTATAGAATGTTAAATTGATAATTTTATAGAGAAATAGTTTGTTAGTTATACTTTTACCAAGACCGAACGGAACGATGCCGCAGTGCTTGGAATAATCAAGTGATATGAAGGAGTGCACGTTATGGATATGAAGCAAAGCACAATAGAGCAACAACGTCTAGATCAAGCTAGACTCGAAGCCAATGGCATGTATAGCAGCCAATTTGAAAAGGATGCGTGTGGCATGGGTTTTGTTGTTAATATTAAGGGAAAAAAATCTCATGATATTATCGACGATGGTTTGCGCATTTTGGAGCGCCTTGAACATCGTGGTGGTGCCGGTGCCGATAAGGACACAGGTGATGGTGCCGGTATTTTGGTACAAATTCCGCACGAGTTCTTCAAGCGTGAGTGCGAAGTGCTTGGTATTAACCTACCTGCAGCTGGCGAATATGGCGTAGGTATGGTATTTGCTCATAAATATGAAAGTCTCCGTAACGAGCAGAAGCGAATTCTTGAAGAGGTCGTACGCGAAGAGGGCCAGGTTGTTCTCGGCTGGCGTGAAGTACCGGTTGATGGTACAAAGGTCGGTAAAGAGGCTGCGGCGATTCGCCCTTGGATGATTCAAATCCTCATCGGCAAAGGGCCCGATGTAACGAACAATAAGGAATTTGAACGCAAATTATATATTATCCGTAAATTGGCGGAAAAACGCATCATCCCTTTGAGCAAGGAATTATCTAGTGATTTTTATATCGCATCTTTGTCTTCTAAAACAATCGTATATAAAGGTATGCTAACACCTGGTCAATTGCGAGACTTCTACCTTGATTTGAGCGACCTTGACTTTACCTCTGCGTTGGCAATGGTTCACTCCCGTTTCAGTACGAATACATTCCCAAGCTGGGCTCGGGCACATCCTAACCGTTTCTTAGTTCATAATGGTGAAATCAACACCATCCGCGGTAATGTAAACTGGATCAATGCTCGTGAAGGTAAAGCGGAATCTCCATTGTTCCCAGATATCAAAAAGGTATTCCCTGTAGTAGATGATAGCGGTTCTGACTCCGCTATGTTTGATAATACCTTGGAATTCTTGCACATGACAGGCCGTTCTTTGCCTCATGCAATCATGATGATGATTCCTGAACCTTGGGAACGAAATAACCTTATGAGTCAAGAAAAACATGATTTCTATGAGTTCAATAGCTTTATGATGGAACCGTGGGATGGTCCTGCGGCTATGGGCTTTACCGATGGTACCGTTATCGGCGGTGTGCTTGACCGTAATGGATTGCGTCCCGCTCGTTACTATGTGACAACAGATGACCGCGTTATCATGGCTTCTGAGGTTGGCGTTGTAAACGAAAATGCTGAAAACATCCGCGCTAAAGGCCGTTTGGAACCAGGTAAAATGCTGCTCATCGATACAGAGGAGCAACGTATCATCTCCGATGAAGAAATCAAACATCGCGTCGCTACTGAATTGCCATACAATGAATGGGTAAAGGAACACGTTATTCATTTGTCTGAAATTACGCAGGCCGATGAAAGTACAATTCCAACAGTAGATGATTTATTTAAAGAACAACAAGCTTTTGGTTATACTCAAGAAGACCTTGTTCGCATGATTGTGCCTATGGCAAAAGATGGTAAAGACCCTGTAGGTGCCATGGGTGCCGATGCGCCTTTAGCTATCTTGTCCGATAAACCACAATTGCTATATAGCTACTTCAAGCAAATGTTTGCGCAAGTAACGAATCCTCCAATTGATTCTATTCGTGAGGAAATGGTTACATCTACACGTGTTATGCTTGGTAACTCTGGTAATTTAACAGAACCTAACAAAGCTGGTACCTATGCATTGTCCATGCGCACCCCAATTCTTACAAACCAAGAATTGGCGTCCATCAAAGCTCTTGATTGCCGTCGTATGAAATCTGTAACCTTGCCAATCCTATTTGACCCAACTAAGGGTGCTGAAGGCTTGCGCGATGCATTAGATGAATTGTGTGCTAAGGCAGAAGAAGCAGCTCGTACAGATCAAAATGTGTTGATCTTATCCGACCGCGGTGTCGATGAAAATCATGCACCAATTCCAGCATTATTAGCTGTAGCAGCTGTTCATAATCATTTGATCAACAAAGTGTTGCGTACAGAAATCGGCCTCATTCTTGAGTCTGGTGAACCACGTGAGGTTCATCACTTCTGTACATTAATTGGCTATGGCGTAACGGCTATCAACCCATACTTGGCGCTTGAAACAGTTCGCGATTTGCAAGCTCGTAAACGCCTTGGAGATATTACACCAGAAGAAGCAGAAAAGAACTATATTAAAGCCGCTGTGGGTGGCATCATGAAAGTTATGTCCAAAATGGGTATTTCCACAGTTCGTTCTTACCACGGTGCACAGATCTTTGAAGCTTTGGGCTTGAATACTAACTTCATTAATAAGTTCTTTGTAAATACGCCAACACGTATCGGTGGTATCGGCCTTGGCGGCGTAGCACACGAAGCCTTGGCTCGTTATGAACGGGCTTTCAAATCCGACGAAACTGTACTCGAACCAGGCGGTTGGTATGGTCCAGTAAAAGATGGGGAAGAGCATCTATTCAACCCTAAGACTATCGACCTGTTACAAGAATCCCTTATCAATGGTGACTATGCTAAATATAAAGAGTATTCCAAAGCGATTCGCAACGATTACCACGTTACATTGCGTTCCTTGATGGAATTGAACTATCCAATAGGCGGCGGTATTCCTATCGAAGAGGTTGAACCGGAAGAGTCTATCGTAAAACGCTTTAAAGCGGGCGCTATGAGTTATGGTGCCATCAGTAAAGAAGCGCATGAAGCGATTGCTATCGCTATGAATCGTTTAGGCTCTACATCCAACTCTGGTGAAGGCGGTGAAGATGTAGCTCGTTTCAAACCATTGCCAAACGGCGACAGCATGAACTCCGAAGTAAAACAGATTGCATCAGGTCGTTTCGGGGTAACAGCGAATTATTTGATCAATGCAAAAGAGTTGCAAATTAAATGTGCTCAAGGCGCAAAACCAGGTGAAGGTGGTCAATTACCAGGCAAAAAGGTATATCCTGAAATCGCGAAAGCTCGACACTCCACTCCTGGCGTTGAGCTCGTATCTCCACCACCACATCACGATATTTACTCCATCGAAGACTTGGCTGAATTGATTTATGACTTGAAATGCGTCAATAAAGATGCGCGTATTTCTGTTAAACTGACATCTGAAGCAGGCGTTGGCACGATTGCTGCTGGTGTTGCGAAAGCGAAAGCGGATAATATCTTGATTTCCGGATACGATGGTGGTACTGGTGCGGCAGGTCGTACATCTGTTAAACACGCTGGTGTGCCTTGGGAATTAGGTTTGTCTGAAACTCATCAAACCTTGATGCTCAATAGATTGCGTGACCGTGTTCAATTAGAAGTAGACTCTAAATTGATGACTGGTTTCGATGTGGCTGTAGCAGCTATGCTCGGTGCTGAGTTATTCGGCTTTGGCACATTGCCACTCGTTGCGGTAGGCTGTAAAATGGCTCGTGTATGTAATCTTAATACATGCCCTTATGGTGTAGCTACACAAGATGAAAAATTGCGTGCTCGTTTCACAGGTAAGCCTGAATATGTTGAAAACTTGATGATTTTCATCGCACGTGAATTGCGTGAAATCATGGCTCGCCTAGGTATTCGCTCCGTAGCTGAACTCGTTGGGCGTATCGATCTTGTACGTCAAAAATCGCAAGACGATAACTTCAAGTTGTCTCGCGTTGACCTTAAACGTATATTGTTCCGTCCGTACATCGACGTCTCTGTAGGGCATATGCACATGGTTGACCAAGATCACGAGTTAGAACGCACCTTGGATATGTCCAAGCTCTTGCGTATGTGCCGTCCTGCTATTGAGGACCAAAAACCGATTCGCGCTAAATTGGCTATCACTAACATCAATCGTGTTGTAGGTACCTTGGTTGGTTCTGAGGTGACTCGTCGTTATGGTGAAAGCGGTTTGCCAGATAACACAATCAAGTTGAACTTTGAAGGCTCTGCAGGCCAATCCTTTGGTGCTTTCATCCCTAAAGGCATGACCTTAGAACTCGAAGGGGATGCAAATGATTACCTCGGTAAAGGCTTGTCCGGCGGTACTATAACGGTGTACCCACCTAAGAAATCTATCTTTGAAGCGGACGAAAACATCCTAATTGGTAATGTTGCCTTCTATGGTGCAACCTCTGGTACATCCTACATCAACGGTGTAGCTGGTGAACGTTTTGCCGTTCGTAACAGTGGTATCACGGCTGTTGTGGAAGGCGTCGGCGACCATGGTTGTGAATACATGACCGGTGGCGAAGTGCTCGTACTCGGTAAAATCGGCCGTAACTTCGGAGCAGGTATGTCCGGTGGCTATGCGTACATCCTCGATTGCGATGAACGCTATGTAAATCCAGGTCTCGTAGAACTACGTCCTGCCAATAATGATGACCTTAAACGCATTAAAGAACTAGTAGAACAACATGTATTGCATACTAACTCCGCTAAAGGCCGTCACATCCTTGAAAACTGGAATAACTTTGTTAACAGATTCACAAAAGTTGTACCTGTAGCATACGAGGAAATGCAAGCTGCTATTGAACGCTTTAAAGAACAAGGCTTGTCCTTAGAGGAAGCTCAATTAGCTGCATTTAAAGAAAAATATGCATAATATATTTCTTCTTAGTTAATTTTTGTTATATAAGAATACAGTGAAAAGCCTCTATAGCTTTGACTATAGAGGCTTTTTCATGTATAATATTTATATTGCAATATTGGATCATGGCAGTTCTCGGGCCTGTGCAATGGGGGCCTGTGAATCGTGTCAGGACTGAGAGGTAGCAGCACTAAGTGGTAACCTTCATGTGCCACGGGGAACCCGGGGGCTGTCGTGATCGAGTATTGCAAGGCGGCCTGTGAGGTCGCTTTTTTTATGTCTAATTTAGGAATGTATGATACTTTATTCTGGACTATACGATGTTTTATTGTGAACCATATGATGGAATTTTGACTAGTAAATATCTACAAAGTTTATAAATAAACATATCACTTTGGAAATGTGGAGAGAACTATATTAAAGAAGTCAGATTTTCTTGAATATGGTATAATAAAGTATTGTAAGTTTCGGAAAAAGGGGGTGTTCCAATGGCATATATTGCGCTATATCGTAAGTATCGTCCGCAGACATTTACCGATGTAGTCGGTCAGCACCAGGTGTCTGATACATTGATGCGCGCTATCCGGGAGGATAAGGTAGCTCATGCCTATTTATTTGCCGGTCCGCGGGGGACTGGTAAGACGAGCATGGCGAAGATTTTTGCGCGCGCTATCAACTGCGAGCATGGCCCAACGGATCACCCTTGTAATGAGTGTAGTGCTTGTAGATCGATTTTGAGTGGCCAGTCCATGGACGTCCTTGAAATCGATGCCGCATCTAATCGCGGTATCGATGAGGTGCGTGCTCTCCGTGAAAGCGTTAAATTTATGCCTGTTGAGGGGCGTAAAAAGGTGTTCATCATCGATGAAGCCCACATGCTCACTACAGAGGCGTGGAATGCACTTTTAAAAACTATCGAAGAGCCACCAGCTCATGTGATGTTTATCTTTGCCACTACAGAAATTGAAAAATTGCCTGTTACTATCGTGTCTCGTTGTCAGCGCTATACTTTTAGACGTATTACTTCTGATGACATCGCACAGCGTCTATCTTACGTAGCAGAAAAAGAAGGCTTTGACCTTGATTCTGCGGCGGCTCAGCTCATCGCTGTTCATGCAGACGGTGGTTTGCGTGATGCCTTGAGTATTCTAGACCAATGTGCAGGTATGGCAACGGGCTCTATTACACCGCAAGTGGTGGAAGAGTTAATCGGTCTTGTAAGTAAGGAATGGATTATTCACTTCCTAGATGCTTTGCGCAACGGAGATGGCCCGAAAGTATTATCCTACGTTCACGATGCATTGGCAGAAGGTCGTGATGCGACGCAGATTATGGAAGCCCTCATTCAACATGTGCGCGCCTTGCTCGTTGGTAAGGTGGCTCCTGATGCGGATGAGCTCAAGGTATACGATGCCTTTAAGGATGAGTTCCTAGCTCAGGCCAATAGCGTTGATTTCAATGAACTTAACCAATATGTGCGCAGTGCTCAATCCATCATGAATGATGCGAAACAAGTGGATAACCCACGAACCATCATTGAAATGGGACTACTCGTGCTTTGTGCTAAATTAGGTTCTGTTGATGAAAGCTTAGAAGACCGTGTATATGCTCTAGAAAGTGCCGAGCGATCTGAACGAAACGATTTATTGAACCGCATGGCTCAATTGGAACAACGAGGCCCCGTAGCAGCTCCAACAATGTATGGTGCTAATGCATTTGTACCACCACAAGGTGGCTATGCGAATAGTTTTGTATCTGTTGATACTACTGTAACTACACAGGATGCTCCAATGAGCAGCACTCAAAATACTACTATTGATGCAGTGCCACCATCAAGTGGTATGGGGATGACACCGCCTCCTATGAATGGGGTAGGTATGACGCCTCCACCGATGGGAGCACCAGGTAGTACACCTCCTCCGATGAATGGAGTGGGCATGGCTCCGCCACCGATGGGCGGGGTTGGCATGGCGCCACCGCCAAATAATGGGGACACGGATTCCCGAAAACCTACAAGAAACCAAGCTAAAGGTCGTGCTAAAAAAGGTGTTAGTACACAGGCCATCATTAGTGAACAAATCTTGTCTGCTCAAGAGTATCGCAATGTACAATCCAATGTGATTAAATACTTGAAAGATAGCAATCGCAATATGACCTCTACCGTTATTGGTCAAGGTCAACTTGTATATGTAGACCAAAGCAAGGCGGTCATGGCCTTTAAAAATACATTGCATCTCAATGTGATGACTAATGAAGTGAATTTGGCGGAAGCAGCTGATGCTTTCACCTATACACTGGGCTATGCAGTACACGTAGAAATCGTGGATGCCCTCACGCAAGTTTATAAAGACTATAAAAAGGCTGCTGGTAGTACCACACAACGCCAAGTAAAAGCATCCCAACGACCACAAGAACCGATGGTTGACGTAAAGACGACCTCCGGTGGGCAACCGACACAAATGGATTTAACCAATGATCCTCAAGATAGTAAGCTTGATTCTGCGGCTGTGGACGCGGCTAAGGCTGCGGCGATGGCATTCTTAGCTAAGAAAACCGGCGGTGCTGTTGCAAATACAGTAGTTAGTGATAGTGCGAATACAGCTACAATAGCTGCATCAGAAACTGCATTAGGAGCTGGTGTAGAAACAGAGCCAGCATCCGGTGGAGATGTGCCGATTACATCTTTTGATGGCAGTCCATCTAATCAGGTCCCTGATGGTGAAATTCCTATTGAGTCTCTAGCGGGTTCTATTGAAGGGGATAATATTCCAGTTCATTCCTTTGATGATGTGCCTGTAGATGATATGGAGGGCTCTTATGTATCATCCTTAGATGATATGCCGCCACATCCATTAGATAGTGTGACTGTTATCAGCGAGGATGGCGAAGTGTTAGAGCGTCCTATGGATAGCGGTGCGCATATCGAGGTGGAAGCTGTCCCAAAGTCTGATGGGGTTGAACCTCGTGAGGTAACCCCGCATCAAAGTGATGGAAATGGTATGCTTTCACAAAAACCTATTGAAGTAGAGGCTATCGATAGTGTTACGGTGGCTCGTGAATACGCATGGGACCCAACAAAAATGACCGAAGAGGAACGAAATAATCCTTTATTGGCAGAAACATTAGAAAAACTATCTGAAGACCATGACATCATCGTCGAGGTCATCGAAGAATAGATGAAAAGCAATCGTTATATAATAACCTTTGGCCTTAGGGCTATTAGGAGACATATATGTTATAAACCTATGTCATATAGTATTAATGATATGGACTTAGAATATTAGTATAGGACGATGTCCTAAAAGGAGGAAATACAATGTTTGGTAAAGGTATGGGCAATATGACTGGCATGATGAAAAAAGTTCAAAAAATGCAAGCAGATATGAAGAAAATGCAAGAAGAGTTAAAAACTCGTACTGTAGAAGCTTCCGTAGGTGGCGGTGCTGTAACCGTTGTGATGAACGGTGAAAAAATCATCGAATCTTTGAAATTGAACCCTACAGCTGTTGATCCTGAAGATGTAGAAATGTTAGAAGATCTAGTAATGGCTGCGGTAAACGAAGCTAGTAAAAAAGTAGACGACCTCTTGGCTCAAGAAATGGGCAAAGTGACTGGTGGTCTAAACTTGCCAACAGGTTTATTCTAAATGACAAACGCTTTAGAACGGCTCGTAGAACAGCTGCGCCGCTTGCCTGGCATCGGTTCTAAGTCGGCTAGACGCTTGGCGTACCATTTGGTAGAAATGCCGAAGGAAGAGGTGGACCGCCTCGTGGAAACTATCGTAGAAGCGAAGGGGGCTACGCGTCACTGTTCTATTTGCTTTAACTTATCAGCTCAAGATCCTTGCGAATTCTGTAGCAATCCAAATCGCGATCATACGACGATTATGGTTGTTGAAACATCTCGTGATGTCATTGCTATCGAGCGCAGTGGTGATTATAAGGGCTTGTATCATGTATTGGAAGGTGCCTTGTCCCCTATGGAGGGCATCGGTGCCGATGATATTCGCGTAAAAGAATTGATTGCACGCCTTCGCGATGGCGTTGTACAAGAGGTTATCCTCGCGACAGATCCAGATGTCGAAGGGGAAGCAACAGCTCTGTATTTGGCGCGCTTATTAAGTCCAAGTGGCATCAAGGTAACGCGCATTGCCCGCGGTGTTCCTGTGGGGGGCGATATCGAATATGCCGATGAATTAACGCTAGGCGGTGCCGTAGTGAACCGTCAAGAAATGAAAGGATAGTAGTATGGGAGCTTTATTAGCATCACCGATTATATCGGCGGTTATTTCCATTGCTGTAGCCTACATTGCTTTCAAAGTAGCATTTTTCACCATTAAACGGGTGGCTATGAATGTTGTGATTGGTGGCTTAACCTACTGGGTATGTGTTCATGTACTTGAGATTCCAATGGATATTGGAGTTGGTATTTGGGCATTAACAGCAATTTTAGGTCCTATTCCTATGGTTTTAGCTGCTATATATTACGGCATTAAATAACAGGAGGTTTTTATGCTTATCAATCGTGAACAACAACGCGTTATTGATGAAGTGGAACAGAATATCCTCTTGTTAGCGTCCGCTGGGACGGGAAAAACGAATACACTTGCTTATCGGGTGGCTCATCTCATCGAGGGTGGCTATGCGAAAGCGGAGAATATCTTGTGCATGACCTTTACGAACAAGGCCGCAAACGAGATGAAAGGCCGCATTCAATCGCTCGTGGGCAGTCCTGCAAAGGCTGTGGAGGTTAGTACATTCCACAGCTTTTGCTTTTTCATTCTCCAACAAGAGGGAAAGCGCAATGAAACCTTGTACACGGACGTGACCATTTTTGACGAAGAAGACTGCAAGGAACTCTCTGAACCGTACCGTCCTGGTAAATTGCGAGAAATGTCCTTTGCTAATGTTATCGCTATGGTGAAAGAATATCGCTCTTTATATGAATTTTATTCTGATGACCTCGTAGGTGATTATAAACGCACTATCGAACGCTTGCAGAAGGAACAGCGCGAAGCCATTGAGCAGCAATTCTCCAGCTTTGGCAATGTCCTCTATAGTGAACTCAATGATTTCTTGAACCATGGTCACGAATGGATTGCTGCGTATGATGAAAGCTTAGCTTCCCTGCACGGTCTAGATTTTACAGACCTCATCTGCGGTGTTCATCGCCTATTCCAAGACCCTGTAGTTCGTGAACGCTGGCGCAGTCGTTACAGCTATATCTCTGTAGATGAAATGCAAGATACTGGCGTACTGGAGTACAAGGTATTAGAAATGTTGTGGGAAGGTAATCACGTGCTACTATGTGGAGACTATTTCCAAACCATATACGAATGGCGTGGCTCCGATCCGTTCCGCTTGCTTAAGCAATTTGATGCGGATTTCAAGCCCTTGAAAATCATCTTTTATGAAAACTATCGTTCTAATTGGACGCTCTTTACGATGGCTTTCAAGGCCTTGCAAAATATGTTCCCTGACCTGGTTGGGTCTATCTACACTGAATTGCCTCGTGCTAATAGTGAAAGCAAGGGTAAGCCTGTTCTCATTAAAGGTTGTAAAAATAGCTACCTTGAGGGCCGATATATCTACGAAGCTATCTGTGCATTACCGAAGGATGCTAATATCGGCGTTCTCGTGAGGGACAATAAAAAAGCACAGCAGCTAAGTGATTCTTTTGAACGTCTTAACGGCGAACGATCTGAAGAGGAACGCCGTCACTTCATGATTATCGACGAGTTTAAATTCTTTAGACGTCAAGAAATCAAAGACGTTATGGCTTACTTCAAATTGCTCATGAATCCTAATGATTCTGTCAGTGCGAAGCGCATTATCAAGCGATATGTTGCTGGTATTGGTGACGCTCGTATCGCTGCGATTGAAAGCCCTGAGACGCGTCAAGTAGGTTTAAAATTGACGGATTTCATGGATATGCCTATCTTTGAAGCGGAGCCTTATGCAAAGCTCGTAAGTGGGCTTGAACAGCACGAAGTAGTTGTTTATGACGTGGAGAGCACCGGCACAGATACGGCTCAAGACCGTATCATTCAAATTGCGGCTATCCGCATCGATGAAGATGGACAGGTCTTAGAGACTTTTGAACGCTTTATCAATCCTGGTGTACCTGTTGGTCAATCCGAAGAGGTACACGGCTTCTCCGATGCGTATTTACAAGAACACGGTGAAGAGCCAGCTATAGTGTTACAAGCCTTTAAGGAATTTTCCAAGAATGCTATTATTGTAGGTCATAATGTAAACTATGATGTGACCATCTTTACGAATGAATTGGCGCGTCATAATCTAGGTAATCCCGAGTTCAAGGCTATTTATGATACACTCGATATCTACCGTCGTTTCTATCCTAATTTACCAAATCATAAATTGGGTTTCCTAGCATCTAAGTTCCCTATACACCATGAGCCAACACATAATGCAATGGACGATATATTAGCCACTGCACAGCTTTTAATCTATGCGGTGAAAGAAAATATCGTGCCTACTACAACGGGACGTATGGTAGCTATTAACAAATATAAGGCAGCTTTCACTAATATCGCATCTCAAATGGCGACCTTGCGTAGAAAAGCCTATACGGAGATGCCAACGAAATTATTGGCGTACATTATGAATCAAATGGGAGTTCTAGAATACTACAAATCTCATGGAGAAGCGGCTAAAGTAGAGCATATACGCGATTTATATCGTATCATGGAAAAATTAGATGCGGCTTATGAAGGGCCAGCAGGATTAGCGCGGTTAAATCAAATCTTGCAGCTCGCAGCTCTCACGGCGGGCGAGCCCGCACAACAGGTGCGAAACGAAGACCGCATTCCTATCATTACCATTCACCAAGCAAAGGGCAGTGAGTTCGATTACGTATTTTTAGCAGGACTCAACGAAGGTACGTTCCCAAGTCCTTTTGCCCTTGCAGAAGGTCGTGATGATGAAGAAAAGCGCTTGTTCTATGTGGCCATCACTCGACCTAAACAAGAATTGACCATTACCTTTGAACAGACAAATATAAGAGGTCGAGCTGTTCAACCAAGCTCGCTACTCAACTATATGCCACGAGATCCTGAACTCGTAGAAAGGAGATACTGATGGCGCGAAAAACACATCGTCCTGATGATATTCTGTGGACCGTGACCGCTGTAGATATAGACGCTGTGCTTAGTCAGAAATATGCAAAACAAAATCTGTCTAATAACGGTCGAGACGTATTTAGTAGCAGTCGAGGTATATCGAGTAGCAATCAAGACATGTCAAGTGGTGATCTAGAACATACTGGCGAAGCATGTGATATTTCACTCGGTGAAGTGTTAGATACTAAATATCCTCGAAAGTCCTTAGTTAAACTCTTTGAAGAGAAATTAATCCACATTAATGGGCATAAGGCTACACCAAAGGATGCAATCTCCGTAGACGATGAGATCTGGATTGCTATGGCTAAAGAGAAGATTGACCACGATCCAATTGAAATGGACTTATCCGTTTTATACGAAGACGAGGATCTTTTTATTGTGGATAAGCCAAGTGGTGTGACGGTGAACTCTAAAGATCGACTATCTCTTGCCAATGGTGTGGCGCACTATTTTAAAGAACATGGTATCAAGCGAAAGGTACGTTTCTTGAACCGTTTAGATCGAGATACGACGGGCTGTATTGTCATTGCAAAAAGCGGTCTAGCTCAAAGTCTTTATCAACAACAAATGGATGATAACACCTTTGAAAAGTGGTATATGGCTACTGTAGAAGGCATTGTAGAAGCTGATGAGGATACTTTAGTATTCCCTATGGAACGCAGTGCTGATGGTATTCATTACGAAGTAAATGCAAAGGGCAAAGAGACTCGCACAGATTTTTCCGTCCTATGTAGACATTCTTCCCAGCCTGTGGATAACTCTGTGAATAAGTCTGAAAATTCTGTGGATATAGGACTAAAAAATGTGGATATAGAATTAGTAGATGTGGATAAAAATAATCTAAATGTGGACAAAACTGTGTATAAGTCCAATAAATGTGGATATACTGAGGTTTTAGTTCGTTTGTACACAGGGAAAACACATCAAATTCGAGTAGCTTTCAGCCATATAGGGCACCCTCTTGTAGGAGATACCTTATACGGTGCACAACCTACGGGACAGCCATTCCAATTGCGCGCTCAAAAGGTAGTATTTACACACATTCGCACAGGAGAGCATATTACGGTTATGGCATAATCTGATCTGGTTAACTCGTTACGTAATACAAAATACTAGTTTGTTAGTCATAAGTTTGTACTATACATTGTGAAGTCACAATACATCAAAATTCCTAATTGAGAAATGAGAATTATTGATAATTCAGTAAAATCAATAAGTTTAAAAATATTTTTCAAGAAAAATAATGACAAATGATAATCGATAAGCTATAATATAAATAGGAGCAAATCGATATAGTTCAATTTAAAAACTATAAATCAGAATGTAAGAGGTGTAGTATGATTTTACAAGATAATGGTGCAGCACGTAATCGGGGGATTACGCTTGCCAGTATAAAAGGCATTATAGGTAATGTCGTTCTCGTTATTTTTAAAATGATTGTGGGCCTTGCGTCTAATTCCATCGCCATCATCCTTGATGCGGTAAATAACTTAACAGATGTATTGTCCTCTGTATTAACTATTGTGGGTACGAAATTAGCCGCCAAAGGGGCTGATAAGGAGCATCCATTTGGCCACGGTCGTATAGAATATATGACTACCATGGCCATAGCTTTCATCATTCTCGGTGCAGGTATTGGATCCCTTAAGGAATCTGTGGATAAAATTATCCACCCTGAGGTATCTACATTTGATATTCCAGGTCTTGTTATCATCGCTGTTGCCATCGTGGTGAAAGTAGTGATGGGCCGTTACATCAAGGCACAAGGTGAAAAATATAAATCCGATGCGCTCGTAGCATCTGGTATAGATGCCCTTTTTGATGCGGTGATTACCTTTGCTACATTGGTATCTGCAGGCTTAGTATTTCTCTTTAACTTTGATATTCAAGGTTATGTGGGCGCTGTTATTTCTGTTTTGATTTTAAAAGCGGCGTATGATATTTTACGTGAAATGTACAACCATTTGCTTGGTATTCGAGCAGATGATAATTTAATCCGTAATATTAAAGAAACTATCGCACAGCATCCGAATGTGGGTGGTGTATATGATTTGGTATTAAATAGCTATGGCCCGGGAGAAACAATTGGTTCCGTTCATATTTCTGTACCAGATACGATGACAATGGCAGAAGTTCATCCCCTAACAAAGGGCATTGCGGTTCATCTTTATAAAAAGTTTGGCATCAATATGACCGTTGGTGTATATGCTGAAAACAAACCAAGTGTAGAAGTACTTGAAATTAGAAAAGCTCTTGATCAAGTTATTAGTTTATATACACATGTAGTACAAGTACATGCCTTCTACGTACAAGAAGAAAAGAAGGTTATCTACTACGATATTATCTTTGACTTTGATGAAGAAGATCCACATAGTACATTAGAAAAAATCAAGGCAGAAATGCAAAAACGTTACCCTGATTATACACAATTCGCTATTGTGGATACGGATTTTAGTAACTAATTTAGTAATATTGATTTTGATATTTCTGCGAATAGAAACATCTAAGTATATCTCTTTGCTATATAGGACAATTTCATAACCAATATTATAAAATTAAAGGCTTTTACCAGTAATTGACAGAATATAATCAGTCAAGAATTGGCAGAAGTCTTTTCTTTTATTAGTCGACAGATTTAGTTATACTATAGGTAAGAGAGAGGTGGTCCTATGTTGCAATGGATACAAAAGCATTATATTGTTGGTTTTTTGCTTTTACTTATCCTTATTTTGTGTGCCTTACACCTTAGTGGTACGAGAAATGAGGCTCGAATTTTACCAAAACAAGGGGTAATTATAGAAAAGGATATTGCGGTTGATATTAATCGTAATCCTACTGCGGCATTAAAGATTCTGAGTGCATCTAATTATTCTGAATCGTATACTATCGATGTATTACCCATTTTAAAACAATATAACTGTTATATTGTTGATTATCTTATTATTAATGAGGAACTATATCTACTCGGATGCTCTAATGATACTATTCCTGATATGAAGTTGTATCCACTTTTGATTTTTAAAATCAATGATACATCTTTAGTTTCTAATATTATTGGATATGATTTAGATAAATTTTCTGCTTCCTTAGATTATATAGATGGAAAAATTATAGCCTCTAATCGAGATGGAGAATATATTATAGATGCTAATTTATCTGCTTCTAAAATAGTTGATACAGATCCACGTTTGGTTCAACAAAAGAAAGTAAGTAAACATGGTATTAAAAATGATAAAGTAATATTAGACTCTCTTATTCCTAGAGAATTATATATAAATGGTAAGGTAGGAGATACTTATTTGCTCACGGTTACTCCTCTTATATATGCGAAACCAAATATGAATTTACCTTTTGATTTTTTTAAAGCTGAACATTATTATGGTATTCCTATATATGAAAATATGATGTTGTTCTGGAATGTTAAGACTGATGAGATGGAACGCTATGAAAATCTAAAATCGATTACCTCTTTTAATATTAAATATATGGATATGAACTACGATACTAAACGTTTTGAACGATGGAACCAAATCATTAATAGTGTCAGTCCTAAAAATTAAGTATGACTTGATATTAAACTGTTTAATGAATATAATAGAATGTGTTGTATAAAATATAATTTGTTTTGATGTATCCTAACTAAGGAGAGATGGAATGAAAAAAATTGCTCTTACCGCATTAGCTGTAATGGCGGTTGTTGGTATGTTCGCGGTTCAGCCTGCAGATGCAAAAAAGGTAGAACAAGATCCAGTAGTGGCACCTATTGATATGCCTATGAATGATGAAATTCAACAGGTTAATGGTGTGTCTAAATCAACAAATAAAGAAACACGACGTTTGTCTAATAATTTAGCAGAAGCTACAAAAGTGATGATTAAAAAGAATTGGAAGACCATTTATATTAAAGCTGTTCCTACGGGAGATAAGGATGCTGTACGCTTTTATTACAAAGATAATAGAGGTCAAGTATACAATGGCCAAGTCATTAGAAATACAGGTCTATCCAAGGGTAAATATATGGCCGGTTCTTTACATCAAACAGAGGCCTTGCAAGAATTAGTTAATCACTTGCAACAGAATGGTCAAGAAGTACCATCCTCTATTGATATCATAATCACTCAAGAAGGCTATCGCATCAAGACTATCTTTAATTACAATGAAGATACAAGTAATTTACCAGCATATCTAGAACAATATGAACAACAGAATTTTCCTACTATGAAGTAAAAGAAAAGCTCGTGCTATGCACGAGCCTTTTTGTTAGATTACGTAATCATCGGAATCGTCTTTTTTAGGTTTTTTGTAAATTTCTTTTACACCAGCCATTTCGATGAGTTCTTCCCCAAGAGCATCTTCATCGTCCGTGTTAAGCATGGAGTAGAAGGCCCAAAGAATGATAAACCAAATTGGTGTGAACAAGAGGGCAATTCGCGTATCTTCGTTTAAGGCTAGAATGGCTAAAACGAAAACGAAGAAAGCGAGGATGACGTAGTTCATTACAGGGTATAGAGGCATTTTGAATTTAGACTGTGCCGCTATCTCAGGATTTTTCTTGCGATATTTGAGATGGCAAATAACCATCATGGCCCAAATAAAGATAAAGCAGAACGTGGAGATTGATGTAATCATAACGAATACTGCTTCAGGCATTACGTAGTTGAGTACAACCGTAATCAATAATACGGCTGCCGAGAAAATCGTTGCTTGGTATGGCACACTGCTGTGAGTCAAGCGGCGCATCGAACTCGGGGCGTGACCGCGTTTTGCCAAGGCATAAATCATACGACCGGTACTGAAGATACCGGAGTTTGTAGCGGATGCTGCAGAAGAAAGAACCACAAAGTTTACGATACCTGCAGCGGCTGTAATACCAACGGCGGTAAATACTGCTACAAATGGGCTTGTAGCAGGGTTAACGGCAGTCCAAGGGTAAATACTCATGATAATGGCTAAAGAGCCCACATAGAATAAAATAATACGCAATGGAATATTATTTATGGCCATTGGAATAACCTTTTCAGGATTTTCTGTTTCGCCAGCTGTCAACCCTACGAGTTCGATACCTGTGAAAGCAAATACAACCATTTGGAATGATAGAATAAAGCCCATCGTTCCATTCGGGAACCATCCTCCATAGTTCCACATATTACTAAAGGCGGCGACGCCAGCATCTGTGGTGAAACCAGTAACAATCATGATGATACCGATAATGATAAGAGAGATGATAGCGATTACCTTAATCAAGGCAAACCAGAATTCCATTTCACCAAAATATTTTACAGCTGTCAAGTTCATTAACAGCAAGGCGACTAGAACAAGTAAGGCTGGTATCCATTGAGGAAGCCACGGTATCCAGTATTGCATGTAGAGGCCTACGGCTGTCAAATCTGCCATGGCTAGTGAAAGCCAGCAGAACCAGTATGTCCATCCCGTGATAAAGGCTGCTCGATCTCCTAAGTAATCTTCTACAAAGTCGATAAAAGAGTGGTGATTTAGGTTAGATAACAATAATTCGCCTAGTGCTCTCATAATAAAGAAGCACATAACACCTGTTATTAGGTAGGCGAATATGATGGATGGACCAGCCAAGTGAATGGCGCGACCGGAGCCTAAGAATAGGCCTGTACCAATAGCACCGCCGATGGCGAGCAGCTGTACATGCCGGTTCTTAAGACCCCGTTTTAACTGATGCGTATCAGACATAATAAAGACCTCTTTTCTACAAACTATCTATAAATATAAAGGCTATGGATTACCACAGCTTTAACAATCTATAGAATCTTTAGAACTATTTTTTTATAATACAGTATCTATTCTAAAAAGTCAAATGTATTTTTACAGTAGACAAAAGACCTGGTGATTTTCTGATGAGAGTATACCCTTATATTGATAAACGCATAGAATATCCTTTTTTGGAAGTTAATTGACGAATAATATAAAATAATTTATAATAAGTATACTTACAATAAAAAGGAGGATATAAAATGGAATTTAGTTTTAGTTTGAAAATAAAAGCAACAAAAGAAGCTGTGTGGGCGTACTATGCGAATATCGAAAAATGGTATGACTGGGAAGAGGATCTAAAAAATATTACATTAAACGGTAAATTTGAGACCGGTTCATGTGGTACAATGGAGCTTGAAGGCATGCCGCCTATGGAATATCAGCTTACTCTTGTAAAACCTTTTGAAGAGTTTTGGGATAAGACTGAAACTCCATTTGGTGCTATTCTTTTCGGACATCAAATAATTGATAATCATGACGGAAGTGTAAATGTAAAGCATACTGTAAGCTTAGAAAGTGAAGATAATCAACATTTGGAATTTTTAAGTCAAGTTTTTTCGGATGTTCCTCAATCTATATTTATTCTAAAAAATTGTTTAGAAAGATAAGGTGATTGCTGTTTGTTTACATCAAAATATAAAGACAATTCAGAAAAATCAACAGGATTATTGTTCATGAGGGTGTACAATAAATGGCATTTTACTATAAAACAAGCGTTAAAAGAGTTGAACTTAACACATCCTCAATTTGTTGTTTTAGCGTCTCTTGCTTATCTATCACAACATGATAACGAAGTTACACAAGTTATGATTTCAAAACTTTCAGGGATAGATGTTATGACGGTATCTCAAATATTGAGCTTATTGGAAAAACGTGGTTTTGTAGAGCGAAAAGAGCACTCTAGAGATACACGTGCGAAAGCTGTTCTTTTAAATGAAAAGGGTAGTGCAATATTACAAAAGGCAGTCCCATTAGTTGAAGAGATTGATGAAATCTTTTTCGGAAAGCTGAATAGTGATGAGGCTCAATTTAAACATCTTCTTGGCAGATTACATGAAGCGTAATGTGTATCAATTTTCCGATTCTTGTGGAGGCTATTATGAGACGTCAAGATCGTATGGTTACAAATATAGATGAAATTAAAGATATTTTAAACAGCACGCGTATCATTCACCTAGGCATGATAGATGGTGATTACCCTTACGTGGTACCTTTGCATTTCGGCTATGAATTTATAGATGATGTACTTCATATTTTTGTGCATGGATATCATGAGGGGAAGAAGTTTAGTTTGATTCAAGCGAATCCTCATGTATTTATCGAAATTGATGGTGATGATGAGGCTCTCGTTTCAGGTGGAGATATTCCTTGTAAATATAGTTCAGTCTATTCCAGTGTAATGGGCCGAGGAGAGGCTGCTTATTTAGAGAATATTGATGAAAAAGCTCATGGTTTACAGGTGTTGATGAATCATCAGACTGGTCGAGAATTTACCTTTAGTGATGCCATGGTAAACTCTGTGGGCGTAGTTCGAATTAAAGTTGTAGGCTATACCGCAAAGAGACGAAGACAGCTTGAACAAGATATTATTATGCCTCCATTAAATAAATAATGACAAAACATCCTATTGAACTCTATTGTAATATAGCGTTTAGTAGGATGTTTTATTATGTATAACTAGTTAGAATTAAAGCAGCTAATGGCTCATAACTATACTTTCACAATAGGAAAGATAAAAGTTTTATGAAGTAGCTAGGGCAACAGAATAGGTGGCATGTTTTTGATATAAATAAGAAAATATATCATTATATGTGTAAAGTATATATCAAGTTTTTATAAAAGGAGAGATCATGAAGAAGCTTATATATAAGTCCGTTTTAGCTGCTATGGCTGTAGGATTATTGTGTGCAGGATATGTTTCAGCTGATGTTGTTAATGATTCAATATCTACCGATAATGTTGGGGTTTCCGCTGCCGTTACATTTGATATGCCTAGAGTTCATCCTGATTCAGCAATTAAAGCATTACCAAGAAAGACTTTATTAGAGTGGCCTATGAAAACGCAAGAAGGGGCTCGTAATTGGAAAGGAATAGTAGAAGCTGCACAGCAACTGCCGTATGAGGTCAAGGCGCCTAGCTATATACCTTATGGTTATCAGCTCTATACAGCGCGTCAAGATCAAAATGATGTATTAGAGGTTGTATATTATAAAAAAGGTGTGACTATCTATCGGGATGGGAAAAAATATATAGATAGTATTATGGCATATAGAATGGGATATTCCTTAGATATCGTAAGAGATACACCATATGTTCCATCTGAGTACGGCGATATTGAATGGTCTAAATCAGGTGATTCTGGTGATGTTTATTTTACAGGTAATCCTGAAACACATATGGTTCGCAGCATTTCGTGGACGAAGGATGGGATGGCTTATTCTCTATTCTTCTTAGAACGGGTGAAAGAGGCTGATGCGGAATTCTATAAGGAGCATGTGGTACCGTTGAAAAGTATTGATAGCTCTCGTTATGAACTAGTTGGTAATTATCCGATAACACCGATTAAACTTAAAACTATTGAAGAAATAAAAGAGGAACATGTAGTGCCTATGAAAGCATAGACTGGTGTGATTTATTAATGGTACGTAATACTCTTGAAAGTCAGTGATCTGAGTTAAAAAATGTAATAGATAAATGATTACTTCGGTAATATATACTTATAAATATCTAAATTTAGAGAGAGCAGAAATTATGAGATTGAAAATAACAAAATCATTATTAGCCATGGGAATATTAGCTACCGTGATAGGCAGCTTTGGAGTACAATCAGTTAGTGCGTTATCTCCTTTAGTGGATGAAAATGGACATACAGTTACCACTGATACAGTGGAAAAGAATAAAGAACTAATGAATCGCTATCGGTGGTATGATCAACTTGATAATGGTGATATCCTAGAGCGTAATATTGAGGCAACTACTAATTATTTTGGATATGATTTACAGATTCCATCTTATATGCCTGAAGACTATGCAGTACGCGATGTAAAGTCAAGGAATCATGACGTATTAGAAATTGTATATACGGAAACGGGCCATGATGGAGAATATGGTCCGAAATTAACTTTCTCTAATACAGATATTGTATATCGTATGGGTTGGGCTATCGATACCGTGGTAAAGCCTATATTGGAAAAGACAAAATACAATGCTGATGATACTGTTAGCTTTACTACCCCTAATGGAATTCCTGTACATACTTTAGGCTCTAGCAACGATTCTGTTCAAATTGCTTATTGGGAAAAAGATAACAAAGTTCATATGCTCTACTTTGCTTCCTCAAGAAACCAAAACTATGTAAGCAAAATTGTAGATTCAGTAGGGCCGTTAAGTAACGTGGCTTCTGATGACACTAGATTACGTGGTGACGGAAATGATAAGCAAAATGGTAAACGAAATAATGCGCAAAGTGTTAAACAAAATGGTGAACAAGATAGACCTCATTTTGAATCTATTGGGTTGCCATTGCGTACACATACGAATTCTGAGTGGCCTATACTTACGAGTAAATCCATCGGCTTACCAAGCGGTGTAATTGATGCATCTCGTAAGATGTTCTATGACGTATCTGTACCAAGTTACTTGCCTCTTGGCTATACATACTATGCTACACATTTTTATGATAATGATGTATTAGAAACTGTATATTGGAAGCAAGGTAAAGAGTACAAAGAACATAGCGGCCGTTGGGTAAATCATGTTATGGCCTTCCGCATGAGTTACTCTAAGGATACTGTATGGCCTAAAGAATATGTTCCAACGGAATACCATGACGTACAGTGGATTGACTCTACCCCAACAGGTGATGTGCAGTATACAGGTGATGTAAATAATGGCTTAGTTCGCAGTATTACTTGGTACAAGGATAACATGGCATATTTCTTGTTCTTCCAAGTGCCTGTGAAAGCATCTGAAGCAGAGTTTTATAAAGATCATGTAGTACCATTAACTGATATTGAGCCAAGTCGTACAGACTTAATCGGTGTAAAAACAATTCGTTAATACTAAATCCTAATAAGACTCTATAGCGCGATTCGGTGTTGCCATACGACGTTAGCGTTTAGTAAAAGAGTACATAATAAAAAGAACCTATCTCCTAGATATTAGGGTAATATCTTTGGAGATAGGTTCTTTTAGTGGATGTAATTTACATATACTTTGTTCTTAGGTATTAGTGATTATAGCTATCAAATATAAAGTAGCTTTCACTAATAGCATAATTATGGGCATACGTTAATTAGAAGAATACGTTAATTAGAAGAATACGTAGCGGATGATAACAAGTGCGGCCAATACGTACATGATCCAGTTAACTTCTTTTGCACGGCCCGCAATGATTTTGAGTAGAGGGTATGCAATAAGACCTGCAGAGATACCGTTAGCGATGCTGTATGTGAACGGCATCAATACGATAACGAGGAATGCAGGGAAGCCTTCTGTCCAATCATCGAAGTCAATATTGCGAATGGCACCTAACATGAGGGCACCTACGATGATAAGAACAGGAGATGTGGCTGCATTTGGAACCAAGGATACCAATGGAGCCAAGAATAAGCAAATTAAGAAAAGTACGCCTGTTGTGACAGCTGTTAAACCTGTACGGCCACCAGCCCCTACACCTGCCGCACTTTCAACGAAAGCCGTAATTGTAGAAGTACCGAGCAATGCACCAGCACTAACACCGATAGCATCTACGGTCATGGCTTTACCAAGACCCGGGAATTTACCAGATTTAGGATCTGCAATTTTCGCCTCTGTAGCAGTACCAATCAAAGTACCCATCGAGTCGAACAATTCTACGAAGGTGAAGGAGAAGATAATCGTAATTAAGCCCATGTGAAGCGCACCAGGAATATCTAATTGCAGGAATGCTGCTTTGGAGAAATCAGGAATAGCCAATACAGTGAAGTTCTCAGGCATTGTGGAAAGGCCTGTCGCATAGGAGATGATTGTTGTTACTAAAACGCCAATCAAGAGGGAACCTTGAATTTTGCGAGCCATCAATAAAGCTGTAAAGATGAGGCTGAATAGTGCTAACAATGTTTCACCACTGTGCAAATTACCAAGCGTTAAGAGTGCCTCAGATGCTGGAGGGACCAAATTACCATGTGTCTGTACAACCTGACCTAAGGAGTTTGGAGACAAACTAATGGAGATGGCCATCAAGCCGGATAACTTCAAACCGATGATAGAAATGAAGAGACCGATACCAACGGTAATGGCAATTTTCATGGAGGTAGGGATGCCTTCAACAATCATTTGTCGCACCGACGTAAGTGTTAATACGAGGAATACGAGACCTGAAATGAATACCGCACCTAATGCTGTTTGCCAAGATACGCCCATACCGAGAACTACAGTAAAGGAGTAAAATGCCAAGAGGCCAACCCCTGGAGCGAGAGCAATTGGGTAGTTTACGAATAAACCCATAGCAATCGTCACAAGACCTCCACCTAAGGCTGTGGCAATGAGGACCGCATCCTTATCCATACCTGCAAGACTAAGAATGTTTGGCGCCAAGAATAGGATGTACGCCATCGTGATAAACGTAGTGATACCTGCTAAAATTTCTGTTTTAACGGTTGTACCACGTTCACTGAGTTGAAATAATTTATCTAACATTAGATAAAATCCTCCCTATATGAAATTAAAATCATACCTAAATAAAGATATTTCGATATATGTATAGTGTATCATATTTCCCACCATTTTTTGTATGAATTTGTGATATACTATTAATATATTATGAATGATATAGAGGTTAACTTATGAAAATATCTACAAAAGGGCGTTATGCCTTACGGATATTGGCGGATATTGCAGAACATGGGGTAGAAAAAAATGTACCAATTCGTGAGATTGCAGAACGCCAAGGATTTTCCGATAAATATTTAGAGGGGATTGTATCTCGATTATCCTCCGCGGGCCTCGTTAAAAGTGGACGTGGCAAATACGGTGGATATCGTTTGGTGAAAGATCCATCTGAATATAATGTATATGAAATTTTATATGCCGCAGAGGACTCCATTGCTCTCGTGTCTTGTTTAGAAGATGATGTAGAACCGTGTCCTATGTTTAATGACTGCTTGACAGCTCCATTGTGGCAGTATTTACAAGATGAGTTCCGACATGTTATGGAACATGTTTCCTTGCAAGATGTAATGGATCATAAATTTCCTACGGAATAATTGATAGTCCGAAAACTTTAGTTTGAATGATCTTTGAGGATTACTACATTGTATACCTATATTTTAGGTATTTTTTATGGAAAGAGTCGCGTTTCGTATGCGGCTCTTCTTTATATATGAAATTAAAATGTAATAACATTTTATGAATAGTAACATAGATTGAAATCTAAGTAGGACTGTAATTTAAATGGAACTGTAATTAAAAGTGATTTATGTGTATATTAGTTTATCTAAACGATTTTATGTGGAAGGGAGGGTACTATGAGTACAAGTGTATATGATGCTCGCGGTGGCATGCGAAACGTATGGATTATTACGGCTAGTATGACTGTGCTAGCCATATGTTACACAATGATAATTCCTTTTCTCCCTATATATCTATTAGAACTCGGTGTTCCTAAGGATGATGTAGCACTTTGGTCAGGCCTCGTCTTTGGTATTACCTTTCTTATCGCTGGTATTATGGCGCCGATTTGGGGCAAAATTGCAGATAATAAAGGGAAAAAGCGGATGGCTTTGCGCGCTGGTTTTGCCATTGCTGTCAGTTATGTTCTCATCGGCATGGTAACGGATCAGTATCAATTGCTGATGGGGCGTGCCTTAGTTGGGTTCGCTAATGGTTTCTATCCTGCAGCGATGACCATGGTTTCCCTCAGTGTAGATGAGAAACAGGTGGGCCGTGCCCTCGGCATATTCCAAACAGGTCTGATTTTAGGCAATGTCATCGGCCCATTTTTAGGTGGTGCCGTTGAAAGTGTCGTAGGTATGCGCCCTGTATTTTATATATCTGGTATAGCCGTATTCATTGCTACCTTGGCAGTATTGTTTCTTGTAAAAGAACCAAAACTAGAAGTTGAAAATACAACTTCTAAGGAGCAGTCCAAACAGCCGGTAAAAGCTACATCCTTGCGAGAAGATTTTAAGTTGGTTCAAGAACAACCTGTATTAGTAAGACTTTTATGGATTTACTTCTTTATGCAATGTGTCATCATGATGCTACAGCCTATTTTGGCGCTTTATGTAGGTGATATGCAAGGCACTATGGAAGGGGCAGCCATCATTTCAGGTACAATCCTCAGTATCGGTGGTTTAGCCGGTTCCTTAACGACCAATATATGGGTGCGCCTCGGTGAGCGTCGTGGGTACTTTAGAACCATTTCCTACTGTATGCTTGGTAGTGGTGTTGTTCTCTTACTTCAAAGCTTACCAGTAGGTATCTGGTGGTTTGGTGTACTACAAGTGTTAATTGGCTCTTGTATTGTAGGGATCAACCCATCTTTGAGTGCAGCTGTAACACTTAATACAGAACCAGGCTTTAGAGGTCGCATGTTTGGTATGACGACGACGGCTCAACAATTTGGTTCCATGGTAGGTCCAGTGTTTGCAAGTATTGTATCTACCTATATTGGGATATCCTATGTATTTAGTATTACAGGTTTGTTATTACTCTATATGGGATTCCAATCACGGAAACTATCCGTACAACATGATAAATATAGTGTGTGAATTAGAGTCTAACAAGCTCCTTACTAATATATTGGTAAGGAGCTTTTACTTTTTTAGGCTATTTTTATAATACGAAACTTTCAAGTACAGATTGTTATTGGTAAGAGGTCTTAATCTAGAGTATAAGAAAAAGTAATGTTAATCGTTAATCTAAGAATACTGTTTTAGTGCATAATAGCAGGCTTTCATACGTTTTTAGTGAATAGCAATCCAATATGGGCTGATTGATTGCTTTTACAAAAATATTGGTATATAGTTAGTTTAAGGTAAGTCACTAGTCTCACCGCGTGGGACAGAAAGGAGTTATTATGGTCCGTATCGGACATACTGTACTCGGAGAAAAGGGTACAAAAATATGCGTGCCTATTGTGGGCACAACAATGAAAGAGATTCTAGATGCCACCGCGGTAGCATGTAATACACCGTGTCATGTAGTGGAGCTACGCATTGACTATTTCGAGCGGGCCCACTCCATTGATGCTATTATTGAATTATTAATGCTCATCAAGCCACAACTGAAAGGTCGTGGGTTGCTCTTTACATGGCGCACAAAAGGTGAAGGTGGAGAAAGAACGATTTCTACACAAGATTATTTTACAATGCTGGAGCGCTTGATTCCTACAGGATTGGTGGATGCTATCGATATTGAGCTGTTTTTTGATCAAGATAGAATGCTTAAAACGATAGAGTTTGCTAAGGTTCATGGAATCACTATTATCATGAGCAACCATGATTTCCATTGTACGCCGAGCCGTGAAGTCATTGTAAATCGACTTATTCAAATGAAAGAGTTCTTGGCCGATGTGCCAAAGATTGCCGTTATGCCTCACACAACTGGTGATGTATTGACGCTACTTGAAGCAACTGCTGAAGTGAAAGCTTTGTATCCTTCGGATCCAATTATTACGATGGCAATGGGAGAACTAGGTGCTGTTACACGCACTGCAGGTGCTCTATTTGGAAATGCCATGACCTTTGCCTCTGCTGGTAAAGCATCGGCACCAGGGCAAATCGATGTACATGCTTTAAAACGAATTCTAGATACCATAGATGTAGATGGTGTATTTGACGAACAACAACATAAACGCGTAAAAGTGCATTAAAAAAGTCGGCAAGAGCCGACTTTTTTATATGTTTTGTATTTCTTGTAGTATATTCATTTTTGAAGGGCGGATATAAAAAATATATATGTTATTATTAATGACTTTATATAGAATAAGATATTTTTTGTATGATAATTTTCTGTAATTGGTATTACTATTTACAATAGGATAACGTTCAGGAAAGATAGCTAATGAAGAAATTTTTTGATAAATCAACTTTAATTCTTTTCTGATAAATGAAGAATCTATAATCTGTTGTTCTAGTGAACTTTTGAGATTTACTATATCAGACTTAGCTGTAGGCGTCATAATTACTGTATACTTCATTTCAGCTCTCCATATTTATAAATCTTCAAGGAGTTCATTAAAAATTTTTTCCGCAGGTTCACCAATTCCTTTTTCTGCTTGATTTAGCCCTAATTGTATTCTTGTAGTTAAATCTTCTTCAGTCCAGAAATCATTATTAATAGCATCAATCCATTCTGGACGGAGGATAGTAGGTGGAATATCCTTATTAAATTGTATTTGTTTAGATACAAGTGTAACTGTTTGTGACATGGTTAATCCCATTTCTTTTAGAATAGCTGTTGTTAGTGTCTTAACTTTATGATTGATACGGATGTTAAGAACTCCTGTCTTATCGATTGTATCGAAGGATATTTCTTGATTTTCTTCTCTTGGTGTACCATATGCACTTGTACAATCTGAGGCTTTTAATGTAGTTTGTGGTTGTTCATAGGTGCCGTTGTTGAGTGTGCTTGGTGTAGGTGTTTCATCGATAGGTGCCGTTGGTAACGCAATGGCAAACGGAATGCGACGCTCTTTGATGATTTGGCGGAATAGTGCATCTAGCATAGAGGTGTATGATAGACCTTGTGCTTTTAATATGCTAGATACCTCTTGTTTTAAGTCCTCATTGATGCGAACTTGTAGATTTACAGTTTTCATAATGCCTCCTATTTATGGTCGTCACGTTAAGACTATTGCTTATAGAAATTAGTTCATTATATTTTGATAGTTCCATGGTGAAAGCTATTTTAAACTCTTTGTGTAATTACATTGTAATTGCTAAAGCGATTTTCTACCAATATATATAATACATAGGAGACCTAAAAAAGCAGTAGTTACCCTGAGGATAGCTACTGCTTTTCAGTTTATATCATTTATGTCATGATATGAGTTTTAGTTTTATCTAAAAATACAGATGTAAATGCTCTCACTTCTAAAAATGTAGAAGTCCTTACTTATATAGAGGAAACAATCTTATAAATACCGTTATATAAACTCTTACAATAAGTTTGCTTCGAAGTCTTCTAATATAGCTGCCACTGTTTTTGGTGCATTGCGATTATGTTCTACGATGCATTGTGCAAAGCTTTCATACATTGGAGTACGAGTTTCTTCGAGTTCACGTAAACGTTCTATGCCGCCACTAGATAGAACACGACCTGAAGTAGATAGTTTTTCTACTGGCTGCGTTAATTGGTAAATACGACCATTTTGGCGTAGGTGTGCATAGTTTTTAGGTACTGTTACACAACCGCCACCAGTGGAGATAACAAGGCCAGTTTGAGTGCCTAATTTTGCAATCATGTCCGCTTCTTTTTCGCGGAATGCTGCTTCCCCTTGTTCCGTAATATATGTGGAGATATCACCGATTTCTTTTGCTAACTCTTGATCGACATCAATACAAGTACGGCCCATCTCTTTGCCGATTGCCTTGCCTACTG
The DNA here is from genome assembly GCF_000024945.1 of Veillonella parvula DSM 2008. Classification (NCBI taxonomy): domain Bacteria; kingdom Bacillati; phylum Bacillota; class Negativicutes; order Veillonellales; family Veillonellaceae; genus Veillonella; species Veillonella parvula. The sequence goes on along the minus strand of NC_013520.1, from coordinate 1,846,379 downwards.
TTGTTTTTCCAACACCAGGCATACCGATGAGGATGATATTTTCCTTTTCACGGCGCATATCTCGCAAGATTTGTTCTATCTCTTTGGTATCAAAGCTTTCACCTTGAAAATGATTAGCTGCCTCAACGCCTTGTGCTACGAGGAAAGGTAGACCATCACAATGAGGAATATCCATCATTTCTGCTTGTAAAAGCAAAACTGTACGGCGCGGATTGTAGATGAGATCCACAACGCCTTCTAATTTAGAAAATTGCATAATATCTATGAGGTTAGCCGGATTATGCGGATACATACCGATAGGCGTGCAGTTAATAATAATTTGCGCTGTTTCGTAGTAATTAGGTGCATCAGTATAGAGCGGAGCTGTTTTACGGGATAGATGAGTGATGCTCTTAGCACCTAGATCTTCAAGAGCCACGTGAACGGTAGCAGAAGATGCGCCATCGCCAAGGATGATGCATTCCTTACCAGATACATCGATACCAGCGTGTTTTAGGGTGAATACAAATCCATCGTAGTCTGTATTGTAACCATGCCATTTGCCGTCTTTACGGACCATAGTGTTTACACAACCAATGCGTTCCGCGCGAGGGTCAACTACATCGCAAGCCTCAAGGGCATTAACCTTGTAAGGGAAGGTAATATTAATACCTTGTAATTCTGGATTTGCGAAGAACTCTTGCAGTTGGCTCGGTTCTCGTTCAAATAATTCATAATTAGTATTTCCCAAAGCATTGTGGATGTGTGGGGAAAAGCTATGGCCCAACGTACGGCCAAGTAAACCAAATTTCATAGGACCTCCTAGGTCAATATACAAAAAATGGCTAATAGGCTGTCACCTATTAGCCATTGGAGTTTTAAAACTATATCCATTGTACTATATATGTCATTAATAAGCACTACCATAGAGGAAAATATTAATTCTCAGGATAATTACCGAGCAAGCGGAATTTATCTTGCGATGCGTGGAGCTCTGCCAACACGGAGAGTACTTTTGGATCTGCTAAGGATGCTTCCAAATCAAGGTAGAACAAGAATTCAAAGTTATGTCCTACGATAGGGCGGGACTCAAGTTTTGTAAGGTTCACACCGATGTTAGCAAATTTGGTGAGCAATGTACCAAGGCCCCCTGGAGCATGGCTTGCAGTGGTTACAACAGAGATTTTATTAGCTCCTGGGTATACGTGGAAGTCCTTACTAATACAGATAAAGCGCGTATAGTTGTTGTCGCTATTTTGGATGTTTCTTAGCAATGGAGACAAATTATATAGGTCTGCACATTGAGGTGCAGCGATAGCTGCCACACCTGGGTCATTACTAGCCGCTACGAGCTGTGCAGCTCGAGCTGTATTATCATAGGAGCGTAATTCTACGCCTTCCAACTTATCTAGGAAGTGACTGCATTGGCCCAATGCTTGAGGGTGGGAAATTATGGTATGAATATCTTCTAGTTTTGTTCCTTTTTTCACGAGCAAGTCGTGAGATATCCAAAGACGCGTACCGCGAACGATATAGCATTTGCGCTCTTCTAAGAGGTCATATACTTCTTTTACAGAACCATTGGAGCTGTTTTCAATAGGCAATACACCGAATTGACATTCCCCTGACTCTACGGCATCGAATACGGCACGGAAACCCGTTACATAATGGATTTGGCTGAGAGGTAATAATTTATCACACGCCATTTGAGCATTGCTGCCGAATACGCCGGCGCAAGCTACACTGCCCCGTTGAGGTGGCAAAGTAGGGGATTGCTCGATGGCTTTTTTCATTTTTAAAGTGAATTCATTGTCTTGGAATAGTTGCTCAGATTGGTATGTACGACTCAAGCTAAATAATGCTTCAAAAAAGCGTCGTGCATATAGATCGAGGTCTGGACCTGCATCTTTTGTTACCTTGTCGAGGATGTCGCGCTCTCGTTTGGCATCGTAAATAGCCTTATTCATTTCTTTTTTTGCAGCCGCTACGTCCTTAGAGAGTTCCATGCGCTCTTTGAAGAGGGCGAGCATTTGGTCGTTTATGTCGTTAATCTTAACGCGTACTTCATCTAAGTTCATGGTCAATATCTCCTAAGAAATCAAGAATGACAAGGGCCGTAACGGCTTCGATAACAGGTACAGCACGAAGCGCTACACATGGGTCGTGACGACCTTTAATGGTGAGTAAGGTATCCTCTTTTTGTGAAAGAGACACAGAATGTTGTTCCTTATAAATGGATGGAGTAGGCTTGATGCCCACTTGCATAACGAGAGGCAAGCCGTTGGTGATACCGCCTTGAATGCCACCGCTATTATTGGTAGTTGTTGTGATTATATCGCCGTCCATGGTAAAAGCATCGTTCACCTCTGATCCAAGGCGAGAACACATGTCGAAGCCACCGCCAAAGGACACGCCTTTGATGGCAGGTACGCCAAAGATCACGCGAGCTAATCGGTTCTCGATGCCATCAAAGTTTGGATTACCAAGACCGATTGGTAGACCTGTAGCCACAACCTCAACGATACCACCGGTAGAGTCGCCGTCTTTTTTTAGTTTCATGACTAAGTTTTCTACTTCAGAGCGCTTGTATGCATCGAGCATAGCAATTGGTTCTGTAGCAATTTCACGAAGTGCTTTCATATCTGGATGAACCATATCGATAGGAGTATCTTGGATTGTACCAACTTGTTTTAAATGGCCGTGAATTTCGATACCTTTTTCACGCAATAACTGTAGTGCAATGCCACCAGCTACGCAAAGAGGTGCTGTAAGACGTGCCGAGAAGTGGCCGCCACCTCGCATATCTACCTTGTCACCATAGCGCATGCGAGCCGTAAAGTCCGCATGAGATGGGCGAGGAATGTCGCGCAAGTTATTGTAATCACCGGAGTGTTGCGATGTATTGCGAATCATAAATGCCAATGGAGAGCCACTGAGCATGTCATCTACCATACCTGATAAGAATTCAGGTATATCGGCTTCTTTACGTTGCGTTTGTAATTGGTTTTGACCTGGCGCACGGCGCTTTAAGAAGGCTTGTAGCTCGTCGATGTCGATGGAATGTCCACAAGGGAGGCCTTCCACGATACCACCGATGGCGTACCCATGAGACGCGCCAAAGGTAGCTACTTGTACAGTTTTACCGAAATTAGATGCCATTATATTAACTCCTACTTATAGTATGTATGACTAGTATTCTTATCTATTGAAACGCATTAGCTATGATTAGGCAGCTATATTGGTTGTGCATTGCCACCTAGTATGTTCCAGTCCACAAAGAAGTCTGGATAGGATTTTGTGATAGCTTCGCTATCTTGTAAGATGACAGGATTTTCACTGATGAGTGCCATCAATGTACCTGCCATAACAAGGCGATGGTCGTTAACACAATCGCCTTGTCCTCCTTTTAGTATACCACTACCAATGATATATAGGTCATCACCATCTTCGCGAACCGTGCCTCCTAAATCTCTGACGAGATTAGCAACGGCTTCGAGGCGATCTGATTCTTTCAAGCGTAGGCGCGCACCATTAACAAAGGAGCTTTTACCTTGGATAGAGCAAGCGAGGGCGGCCATAACTGGCAACATATCGGGCATTTGCTCGAGGTCGGCATGGATTGGTTTTACTGCACGGCCTGTAATGGTTACGTTCATTCCATTCCATACCACATCACAACCGGCATCAATCATAACTTGCATGATGCGGCGGTCAGCTTGTACAGAATTCTTGTTCATACCCGTAATGGTAATAGGTTTGCCTGTCATAGCGGCGGCCACCATCCAAATCGCTGTATTGGACCAATCCCCTTCGATTTGGTAATCGTTCTGTCCTTTGAAAGTAGCATTAGCCGCTACCGTAAAGGATTCTTGGACTGTGTCAGAGGCAGGTATATGGTCGACTGTTACGCCGAAGTCTACCATCGTTGTAGTTGTCAATGTGACATAGTCGCTAGATTGAAGTGGCGTAGTAGATGTAATTATAGCGCCTCCACATTGTGGAGCTGCTAACAATAATCCAGAGAAAAACTGGCTACTCACATCGCCAACCATGCTAAATTGACCACCTTGGAGAAGACCTGTCATGGTGAATGGTGGTTTATCTTGGGAGAATGTTACGCCATGAGCTTTCATTTCACCGAGCATGGGCTCTAAAGGACGATCTGGTAAACGCCCCTTTGCATCCACAGCTACCTCATTACAAATGGAGGCTGCTACTGGTAATAAGAGGCGCAATGTGGTGCCCGATTCATGGGGAACAACATTGCCTTTTTGGGGCGCAGGACTAGGTGTAACAGTGACAACTTTATTTTCATACACAACGTGTGCTCCTAAGCCTCGTAAGGAGTCCATAGTTGCATCGATGTCTTTAGAGGTGCGGTTCAGTAGTATGGTAGATGGTGAGCTGGCGAGAGCGGCACAAATCAGCGCACGGTGCGCATGAGCCTTTGCAGGAATGGACGCGATAGTCCCTATAGGGATGGCGTTCGTTACAGAATGCATATAAATCTCCTTAATCTAAATAGGTAGCAAGTTCCTCGTGTGTTACTACCTTGAGTTCGCTGTGACCATAGCTAGTAGGTACTACGATTTTAATGGTTGTTCCTTCGCTTTTTTTATCGTGCTTAGCGGCAGCTAGAATCTCTTCTTTGCTTATCGTTGTTGTGGTTGGCAAATCGTGTGCTTTGATAAGGGCCTTTAATTTCTCTAAAGCCTCCGCATTTAATTCTCCATGTTTGACTGCACCTTGTGCCATGAGCACCATGCCAATAGCAACGGCATAACCGTGATGCACCTCGAAATGACTCGCTTTTTCGATGCCGTGACCAAAGGTATGACCGAGATTTAAGAGGACACGTACGCCAGATTCGCGTTCGTCTTGCTCCACGATATCTGCTTTTGCTTGTACGCAGCGGGCAATAACGCCACTTACACTACTGCGATGTTTAATTAATGGTCTGTTCTCGAGTTGAGTGAGTAAACCCGGTACGTCTAGGAAGCCGTATTTGATAATTTCACCGCATCCATTAATCCATTCCATTTCAGGTAATGTATTGAGTGTAGCTGGATCACAGAGAACGAGGATAGGTTGTTTGAAAGCGCCCCATAGGTTTTTCCCGGCTTCCAGATTGACCGCTGTTTTACCACCTACAGAGGAGTCTACTGCGGCTAATAGGGATGTAGGAACTTGAACATAGTCGATACCACGTAAATAGGTCGCTGCCGCAAATCCTGCCATATCGCCTACAACGCCACCGCCAAGAGCGATAAGTAAATCTTTACGCGTTAACAATTGGGCTGCCATGTATTCTACTAAATCGATGAGTTGATGAGCATTTTTGGAGCTTTCACCAGCAGGGAAAACATAATCACAAACAGCATAACCCGCATGTTCCATATTAGCTTTCACAGAGTCCAAATAGTGAGGCGCCACGTTGCTATCGCTGACGATGATAACACGGCAATTTGGTTTTAATGGTTTAATATAATCGGTGATGCGTTGTAAAGCGCCTTCCTCGATGACAACGTCATATGGTGTAGACGCGTTAATATGGATGCGAGTCATAACGGTTCCTTTCTTAAAAGAATAAGCTAGTATCTATTATAACGGATACTAGCTTATTTGTGTGATATGTAAGATTATTTAGTGCATTCTACCAATGCTTGGCGTAACGCATTAATTTCATTCATAAGGCTAGTGAATTGGTCTGGACGCAATGCTTGCGGACCGTCGCACAATGCTTTGGCTGGATCGTTGTGAACTTCAATCATAAGGCCGTCTGCACCGCCGCCTACGGATGCAAGTGAAAGCGGACGAACCATGCGGCTCATACCTGCTGCGTGGCTAGGGTCCATGATAATTGGCAAGTGAGATAATTCATGCATCATAGGAATTGCTGTTACATCTAAGGTATTGCGAGTCTTAGTTTCGAATGTGCGGATACCGCGCTCGCATAATACAATTTGTTCATTGCCTTCGGACATGATGTACTCAGCAGCCATCAACCATTCTTCGTATGTTGCAGATAAACCACGTTTTAAAAGAACTGGTTTATTTAATTTGCCCACTTCTTTTAAAAGCGTGAAGTTTTGCATGTTACGAGCACCGATTTGAAGCATATCTACATTATCAAAGTATTGTAATTGGGAGATATCCATAACCTCAGAAACGATAGGAAGACCTGTTTCTTTTTTAGCAAGCTCTAATAACTCTAAGCCTTCTGGGCCCATACCTTGGAAGGAGTATGGGGAGGTACGAGGTTTGAAAGCGCCACCACGAAGGATGGTAGCACCAGCTTCTTTACATGCTTTAGCAGTGGCTAATACTTGTTCAGGTGTTTCCACAGAGCAAGGACCGGCCATTACTGCGAAGTGACCACCACCGATGAGGACACCACCAACATTGATTACAGAATCATCTGGATGGAATTTGCGGTTTGCTTTTTTGTATGGCTCTTGAATGCGAGTTACTTTATCTACAAAATCTAGAGACTCGATTTGACGGGCATCAAGAGATGCAGTATCACCAATCAGACCTAGAATATTGTATCGCGTTCCTTCTACTGGATGGATAACGAATCCTTGAGCCTCTAATTCACCGCGTAAACGGGATACTTCTTCCGCTGCTGCGTTTTGTTTCAATGTAATAATCATGATAATTCCTCCTTATAACTACAGTGAATAGTAGGGCTGACCATACGGATAGCAAACAAAAAGGGCTACCCGTAATCTAATACGGGTAGCCCTTTTACTATTCTAAGCAACTAATGTTGAATAATCCTTAATTAGCGCATCACAAATAGTTCCTTACCCGTACGTTGGATAAAGAACCAATAAAAGTATTGCTTTGCTGTGAGGCTAATTTGGTTAGTCATCTTTGGTTGCTCCTTTCTAAAATATTGGGTATAGTATAAACCCAAATGATAAAATTATGCAATACCTAAAAATGAATTTCATGGAAGTTTTAAAATATTTTTGATGCGGGAATTAATAGGAACAGAGAAGTTTTGTGGGATTAAGCGTATTTTTGATATAATAAAAATAAGAAGCTTTCATTGTTTATAGGGTATTTTGTAATACACATGAATCGATTCTTATAAATGTACTTATAATCAGAAAGGGCACCCATGATTATTCAAATCTTAGATCATATAACAGAGGAAATAAAACAAATTCGTATCGATGTATTTATGAAAGAACAGGGTTTTGAAGACGAGTTTGATGAAATCGATGAGACTGCAAAGTTTGTGCTCTTATCCATTGATGGTAAAGCGGCTGGTACGTGTCGATATTTTCCCAGTGATGTAGCTGGAGATGCACATATTGGTCGCATGGCGGTACGTAAGTTGTATCGTGGACAACATTTAGGTACTAAGATTATGATGGCCGCTGAAAATGCTATTCGCCGTGACGGATTTAAGACGTGTTCCTTGTCGGCGCAAGTACAGGCCAAACCATTCTATGAATCCCTTGGATATCGTGCTGAAGGAGAAGAATACCTAGATGAAGGATGTCCTCACGTGATGATGCAGAAAGTATTATAAGCCGTTCAATAGTGCTGTATAATAAGAATTGGTGAATATATATATTGTTGTACATAGTATTTTATAAGTAACTTGATATATCTTTTTGAGAGGAGAGTTTATGAAACTAGCAGAAGCATTACAAGAACGATCTGATTTAAATTATAAAATAAGCGATTTAGAGCTTCGCTTAACTCAAAATAGTTTAGTGCAAGAAGGGGAAGTACCGAATGAGAACCCTGAAGAACTTTTGAAAACATTAGAACAATGTGTAAATAGACTTCAAAAATTAATTGCAGATATTAATTTAACTAATTGCAAAACTATTATAGAAGGTCGAACTATTACTGAAATCATTGCCGAAAAAGATTGCGCTGCTTTGCGCCTAACTGCTTATCGAACTTTGGCATCTAGCGCAGGAAGTATCAATTTCCGTGCGAGAGGGTCTGAGATTAAGCTAATGCCGACTGTGAATGTGGCAGACATCCAAAAAGAAGCTGATCATATCGCAAAACAAGTACGTTTATTAGACAATCTATTGCAGTCTGCTAACTGGACAACTGAATTGATTGAAAGCTGATAATAGTTGGTAGTTTGAAACAGGGTGGACACAAAAACTTTTGCTTTTACCAAGCTTATTATGAATACATTCATGGGGCGAATGAAAATCTACGGTGTAGGCCTATTTGCGCACAAAGGTATTGATACAATTTACAATGTATAACCATGTGTCAACTGTAAAACGAGGGTGGCGTTTGGGGACTATATTTCTAGCAACATATACACTGATATGATAGTATTTTGTTTTTTTAGAGATAAATAGGAGAGAGCTGTTTAAATTTGCAGCAATTCCTCATAACTATGGTTTAAATAATCATGAAAAAAGAGCTGATAGCGTTATAGCTATTAGCTCTTTTCTATTGGCTCGTACGTCCTTAGATATTGTATTTTATAACGTCTATTATTCTAAATCATCAAAATCAAATGCCGCTGCTTTTGTATAGTTTGTAACTTTAGCTTCGAAGAAGTCAGTTTTTGTGCTATTCAAGTTGGAGAAGCTTTCGATCCATTCCATTGGATTATCCTTGATTTCAGGATATAGATGAGGCAAGCCGATTGCTTCTAAGCGAATATTCGCAAGGTATTTGATGTAGCGCTCGATAAGAACGTTGTTAAGGCCGAGGATTTTATCATCAGTGATGTACTGGCCCCAAGCGATTTCATTTTCAGCACCTTGACGAATCATGTCCGTAATTTTCGCCTCTAGTTCAGGTGTAAACAAGTCAGGACGTTCACGGCGTAACTCGCGAATGATGTTTTGGAACAATACGAGGTGAGTTACTTCATCGCGGTTGATATATTTGAAGATAGTGGATGTAGCTGTCATCTTGCCTTGGCGTGCCAATGTGTAGAAGAAGCTAAATCCAGAGTAGAAGTAGATGCCTTCTAAGATATAGTTAGCGATGATTGTATGAATTAGATTTGCTTCGCTAGGATCGTCGCTGAATCGTTGGTATGCATCGGCGATGAAGCGATTACGTTCAAGTAATGTTTTATCTGTACGCCATTCATCATAGATTTTGTCACGTGTAATAGGATTTGTTACAGTGTCCAAAATGTAGGAATAACTTTGAGCGTGAATTTCTTCTTGGAATGCTTGGATATTCAATAAGGATGCCACTTCAGATGCTGTAATATAGCGGCTCAAATTAGGCAAGTTTTCAGATTGAATGGAATCAAGGAAGTTCAAGAACGCAATGATTTTATCGAAGGCACGACGCTCGTAATCTGTTAAGTATGGGAATTGTTTAACGTCTTCGTTCAAGGAAATTTCTTCCGGAATCCAGAAGTTGTTGAGCATCGTACGGTACATTTGGTTTGCCCAGTCGTACTTGATACGATTCCACTCGCGAAGGTTCGTGGTATTACCGCCAATCATAGATTGCGTGCCACGGTCACCATTTTCGTTGAAAATCAGTTTTTTATCCATAGTAGGGCTCCTTTATACGATGATGCGACCTATACTGCTATAGGTCGTCATCAGATTTATAATGTTGGTGAAAGTATCTTTCACAGGTTTAGTGCTCTCTAGTTATAGAGCATATTTTTTGTAAACTATGGCAATGATATCTTTAACTTTTACCATAGCTTAAATTGCATTATAGAATGTAGCGTGTATCTATCCTATATTAGGAGGAACAGCTTGTGCATTCATCCATTTCAAGGGATTGGTTACGGATATAGTAGATTGTTTTGATCCCTTGTTTGTAGGCTTCTACGTAAAGGTCAAGAATTTCTTTCGCTTTCATTTGAGGAGTGATGTACAAGTTGAAAGATTGTGCTTGGTCAATATGACGTTGACGCACGCCACAAGCTTTGATGGACCATTGTTGGTCGATTGTATGTGCCTCTTTGTATAGCCAGAATGTTTTGTCGTTCAAATCTGGTGCCGTTTTTGGTGTGAATGAACCTTTCTTCTCTTCGATGAAGAATTTTTTGAAGATAGGGTCGATACCAGCTGTTGTATTAGCGATGTTGGATGTAGAACCTGTAGGAGCTACGGCCATCAAGTAACCGTTGCGGATACCGTATTTTGCAACGTCCGCAGCCAATTGTTTCCAACGATCAGATGTGTAACCACGACGTGTGAAGTATTCACCAGTTTCCCATTCGGAACCTTTGAATGCTGGGTACGCGCCTTTTTCTTTTGCAAGCTCCATAGAAGCTTTAATCGCATAGAATGCAATGTTTTCAAATAATTTGTCCGCTACTTCGATGTGTTCATCAGATTCCCATTGGATATCATGGTTTACAAGGTAGTGGTGATAACCAGACGTACCAAGACCGATAGCGCGGTATTTATCAGAAGTCATGCGAGACTCTGGCACCGGCGCTTGGTTGATGGAAATAACATTGTCTAACATACGAATTTGAAGGGCAATGTTTTCTTCCAACTCTTCGTCTGTAATACGGCCAAGACTGATAGAGTTTAAGTTACATGTAACCATGTCGCCTGTGTTTGTTTTTGTAGTAATTGTACCGTCTTCGTTGATGATTTCTTCAGCAAGATTAGTGAAGCCAACATTTTGTGCAATTTCGTGGCACAAGTTGGACGCGTAAATCATACCTGCATGTTTGTTAGGATTTGCAGCATTTACAGTGTCGCGGAAGAAGATGAATGGCGTACCAGTTTCAACAGCGGAGCGCATGATTTTTTTCATCATGTCTAATGCTGGCACTTCGATGCCGTGTAAATTAGGATCTTGTTCACATTCGATATAGCGTTTAGTAAACTCTTTTTTGTCATCTGTATCGAAGTAATTCTCTAAGGAATAGCCTTTTACAGCCAAGATTTCATGAGGGTCAAAGAGGGTGAAGTTTTCACGAGCTAACATACGTTCCATAAAGATGTTTGGAACGGAGATAGCAGGGAAGATATCATGAGCTTTACGGCGATCATCACCGTTATTTGTACGAAGCTCTACGAATTCATAGAAGTCTTTGTGCCAAATATCAAGTGTTACTGTAGCGCCGCCTTTACGTTTACCCAATTGGTCTACTGCAACAGCTGTATCATTGTACAAGCGAATCCAAGGAATAACGCCGCCAGAGGAGTTTTTGAAACCGCGGATATCGGAGTTCAATGCACGAACTTTGCCAAGGTAGATACCAAGCGCACCACCGTGTTTAGATACGCGAGAGAATTTGCTGTTTACGTCGTAGATAGACCATAAGTTGTCGTCTACACCAGAGATAAAGCAAGAGGACAATTGGTGGAATGGTGTACCAGCATTTGCCAAAGTAGGTGTAGCTGTCGTCATTTTTAATTGGCTCATCAAATCGTAGAATTTTTTAGCGTATTTTACTTTATTTTTCCCTTCGACAAGAGCCAAATGCATTGCGATAGCCATGAAACGTTCTTGCGGTAATTCAAAGATTTCTTTGTTAAAACCTTTTACCAAGTAACGGTCAGCCAATAATTTGAGACCTTCATAGTTGAAGAGATAGTCGCGCTTAGGTTTGATGTAATCGCCTAACTCTTGCAATTCGTCAGCAGTGTATTCTGTAACGAAGAAGTCTGCGTATTTTTTCTCTTCTACAAGCATGTTTACAAGATTTGGGAAGTTGCCGTAGCCAAATGCTTTGTAACGACGAGTAATAGCGGCTTCTTTATAGAGATCGAACAAGAATAGGCGGGCTGCTACGAACTGCCAATCTTGGTTCATTTTATTAACTTGGTTGCCGAAGCCGTCGTCTTTTTTAGATATAACTTTTTCGATGGCTGTTTGGACTAAAGTTTTTTGAATTTCTTTAGTGGTCATGCCATCAACGAATTGCAACTTCGCATCCATTTCCAATTCTAGTGGATCACAAGAATCTAACCCCAAACATGCGAAGGCTATCATTCGTTTCGTTTTTTCAACGGACAACGGCTCGAAATGGCCATCCCGTTTCTTGATCATAATCTCCATTACTGTTCCCCTTGAGAGCAAAAAGTCATAAAACTGTTAATATAGTCGTATAAGCATATATAAGATTAGAATGAAATATATAAATTATCTTTAAGTTGAGTCTAATCAGAAAAATAAGAAAACTACTATATATGGTAGTTTTCTTATCTAGCTTATACATTATGTTACGATTATAGCGAAAAATTTCTATATAATCAATATTGACATTTGTAAAATTTTTAATATAGTTTCGCAAAAAATGTTGATATGGTTAAAGATGCGTGAAATTACTGGATTTTATAATTAATTATATAATACGCTAAAAATAATTCTTCGTGCACTGTCTTGATATGCGTAGTAGGAGTGGATTAAGAGTTTATATCCCGTGCCTTCTATAATGACTGAATCTGAAGCCGTTTTTGGCACAGTGAGGAATTTTTCATATATATGATGAACCTCGGTCACGCCATTTGGTAGAGATACCTCTAAATCAAGCCCTTCATTGATGAATCTAAAGTTGATCGATTCATAGGATGCTGTTGGTATGTCAGCTGTACTATCAGCAGGCTCACGTACTTCTAATTCGATGTTAGAAATGAATTTATTATATCCTACAAGCGAAATAACATGAGGTTCTTCAACGGCCGTAAAGCTGATAAACTGAATATTTCGTTCCTTATATATTTCCGTTGCTCCTAGTTTTGAAGAATCCCCCTGTATAATCGTCCTGCCATAGTCTGTAAAATCAGGGTTAAATGTTTCTGTAATAGGCAAGTATACGTGCCATTGACCGTCAATTTTTGTATAGTTTGTAAACTCTCGATGGGACGTGTAACCGATAAAAGGCATTAAAAGGACTGCACCTAGGGTGAGTGCCATAATCGTTGTATGGATCGATGGAGTCAAACGCTTTACAAAGGAATATACGTTATGTGCTAAGAAGATTAGATTGAATGCGGCCACGTAAATCGTATTGAGCCAGAGTACGGGCTCATTTATTACGCGCTTGCCAATCAGGATTAAGCACAATATTGTAATCGTAATAAATAAGAAACATAGGATCCTTTGTGTCTTGCTGCTTTCACTAGATCTGAAACTAGCCAAGTAAAATAGATAGAAAATGGCTACATACGGATAATATGTATAAAGGAACCGCGCATCTTCGCGAAGGCCTAAGAGAATCAATACCAAGTAGATATTAGCTAGAATACCTGTAATGATGGAAGCCTTTGGTAGTATGATTCCAAAAACAACATTATAGAATGTATTTGGTTCTGGTGGTCCATCAGGCTCCTCTTTGTAAGTGCACAGCATGGATATACAGATAAATATATTGATAGCGGCTAATACTTTAAAGATTAGATCATCAAAGGTAAATGGTTTGTTCAGAATGATGAAGAAAAACCATAGAGTCATGATTATGACGACATTATACAGTGTTGATGTAACAATGGTAATACCAATCCGTTTCAGGCGATTGATGATTTCGCCAATGTAGTATTCTCCAGGCGATGTAAAATATAGAGCAATCACAGAGTACAGCCATAGATATGATATGTTTTCTGTGGCTAGCTCGATGCCTCGTATGTGATGGTACGTTTCATGAATCGTATATAGACCAACGCTGATGCCTATGCTTAATAATGTATATACTATGGAGTACTTTCGATCTCGTGTTATATATGATTGTAGTATGACGATGAAGAAATACAGCCCATAGAACCAAAGGTCTATCTCGGCAAACCAATCTTGCTCTAGATAAAACGGTGTACATGAAAATACGGCAATTAATGCTAGTAATATAGGTGACTGTGTAGCTAGGTCCCGCAGCGAAGACCATAAATGTGTAATTGCAAATTTCATAGATTCTCTCCCTCTATAAAAATAAATGACCCCCTCTTATTTGTAGTATACATGTTTTCTAGTGAAAGTCCTATGAGGTTTTACAGGCGTCTGAATTTACATTACAATAACATTAAGAGCTAGTATTTATAGAAAAGAGGTCGTTCACATGGAGTTCTCTTATTTTTTACCAGTACATATCCAATTTGGTTGGGATAAAGTCGATAGTGTTGCTGATTTTGCTAAGCCTTATGGCAATAAAGCGCTAATCGTAACAGGGCGGACAAGTGCCAAAAAATCTGGACTATATGACCGTGTGACAGCAAAACTTGATGCGGCACATATTGAACATGTGTTGTTTGATCAAGTGGATGCCAATCCCTTAACGACGACTGCATTGGACGGCGCTGCTCTAGCTAAATCTGAAAGCTGTGATATGGTTATTGCCATCGGTGGTGGCTCTATCATGGACTGTGCAAAAGGCATTGCATTTATGTCCGTTAACGAAGGTGACATTAACGATTATATCTTTAATCGTAAAACCAGTGATAAGGCGTTGCCTCTTATTGTAATTCCTACAACCTGTGGTACCGGCTCCGAAGGTAATGGCTTTGGTGTACTTACTAATCCCGAAACAGGAGACAAGAAATCCTTGCGATGTAATGCCATCGTACCAAAGGTATCCATCGTAGATCCGGCAGTGATGGGCACAATGCCGCCCCATGTATTGGCATCTGTGGGATTTGATGCACTCTGTCATAATATCGAGGCGTATACTTCTAAAACGGCACAACCTTTTACCGATGCATTAGCTCATTATGCTGTAACTTTGTTAGCACAATATCTTGTGCCTCTATATAAACATGTGAAAGCAATGGCTGAAGGCAAATCAGCTGTTCTCAACGAAACTCAACTTACAAAAGCTTGGGAGTCCGTTACATTGGCTAGCACAATTGGAGGCATGGTTATTAATACCGCCGGTGTAACACTTGCTCATGGCATGGAACATCCTGCTAGTGGGCTTAAGGATATTACCCACGGTGTAGGCCTTGCCGTTATTGAACCTGTTGCAGTGGAATATACATGGAGTGCTAACCCTGATAAATTTGCTACATTGGCACGTATATTTAACCATGGAGATGGCTCCGAACTGGGTGAAGCACTGCGTTTAATCGTCCATGAGTTAGACCTTACCACAAACCTTACAGAACTAGGTTTTACAAAAAAAGATATCCCTTGGCTCGTCGATAACGTATACGTCGTAGCTACAGGGAATATTGCTAATACAATGGCTGAAATTAGCCGTGAAGATATAGAAGTGCTGTATAAAAAGATGTTTTGAATACAACATTAATTGAATATATTAATCTATATATCAAATTATTTTGGTTTGACAGTGTTAAAACATATCTTTATAATATGTTTTAACAAGAGACTAGGATATAAGTGTAATCCCAGCCCTAGGGCTGGGATTTCTTTTTTTAGTCTCTAGTAGTTTAGTTTGTAGAGAGGTGTTATTATGGCAGATCAAAAAAATAAAAATGTGGATGCCTTAGCGCAAGAGATTACCTTGAAAAGTCGTGGACAAGGAAAATTGCGTCAGTTTATTTTATGGATGGGGGCTCTCATCATAGGCGCTATCTTAGGATGGCAACACATTCCAGCTCTAAATGAGCTCTTTAATTTTATTGCAGCAGTCTTTACTCGCTTGTTCCAATTCATTGCGATTCCAACAGTGTCTTTAGCGGTTATTACTACATTATCTATGCTAGGTGCTAAAAAGGACACAGGTCGCATCTTTGGTCATGCCGTAGTGTATACATTACTTACTACCATTTGTGCAGCGGCTGTTGGTCTTGGCTTATACCTCTGGATTGCTCCAGGTAACTTACCACTTGATGTAATTGGTGCTGGCGCATCCCAAGTACCAGAAAAACTCGGTACCGTTACCTATTACGATCATTTCTTATCCGTTATTCCAAACAATATCTTGCAACCTTACTTACAAGCTAATGTATTGTCCGTGATGTTCATCTCCGCATCCGTTGGTTTAGCCTTTGCTTTCATGCCACGCACAGAAAATCGTGAAGCGGTGTTGAAAGTGTTATTTGGTTTACAAGAGTTATTGTTCACGTTGATTAAAGCATTGCTTTATGTATTGCCAATCGGCATCCTTGCCTTTGCCGGTCAATTATCTGCACAAATCGAAGCAGGTGTCATTGTTGGTGCCTTAGGTAAATATACGGCTGTTGTTATTGGCGGCAATTTAATCCAATTTTTTATCGTAATTCCATTGTTCTTGTTATTCCGTGGTTTAAACCCTGTAGACGTATTCCGTAAAATGTCTCCAGCCGTAGCTGTTGCGTTGTTCACAAAATCTTCTGCAGCAACGTTGCCTGTTACATTGGCATCTGCTGAGGATAATTTGAAAGCGCATCCTGCAGTAGCTCGTTTTGTATTGCCAATTTGTACAACAATTAACATGAATGGCTGTGCTGCTTTCATTCTTGTTACATCCTTATTCGTAATGCAAAATGCTGGCATGGAATTAACGATTGGCACAATGACAGCCTGGTTATTTATTGCAGTTCTCGCTGCTATTGGTAATGCAGGCGTTCCAATGGGCTGCTATTTCTTGACCTTGTCCTTGATGAGCTCCATCGGAGCACCAATCGGCTTGCTGGGTATCATCTTGCCAATCTATATGATTATCGACATGATTGAAACCGCTGAAAACGTTTGGTCTGATGCATCTGTGTGTGCCATGGTTGACCATGACCTTCAGGGTAAATTGGACGACTCTAGTGGCGACGATATGCCACAATTCCAAGGTGCTTAATTTCGTAGGTTAGATAAGCTTAAGAAAATACCTAATTATATAACTCAAATAAAAGGTTATCCTGTGAGGGGATAACCTTTTTTATCTGCTAGATTGATTGTAATTATATAATGATAATTTCAACTAAAAATATAGATGCTAAAAGACTAAAATTCAAAACTAAATTATATTTTTAAAAACTAACAATAGTCATATTACTAGGTATGTATTTTATGTTATACTTTCAGATAGAATAATATCGAATTAATAGAAGGCTAGTTGGCACATTAGTTGTGGACTAGAGATTAGAATGAAAGATAAGTCAGTATTACCTATAGAGAAACAATTAAATAAATTTCTCCAACCGAAATGTCTCATCCCAGGAGGTCTTGGTTTATGGGAAATGTATTTTCGCAAAATTTGCACGGCTTGGGGCGAGATTAATGGTGAAATTCGACCACAGCATATCATATTTTCTGCCGATAATGGTTGTAACATGGAAGGTTATGTAGGTTATAACTATGAGGTGACACAAAAGCAGTCTCGTAATATGTTACTAGGGCGTTCATCGGCGACACAATTTTGTAACTTTAACAATATTCCTTATGAGGTTGTAGACGTAGGAATTGCCTCAGATGATGGTATTGGTGTGGATCGCAAAGTAGCGAAGGGTACAAAGAATATTTTGAACCATCCTGCCATGGCTGAGGATGAATTTAATAGCGCCTTTCAAGCTGGATATGAACGGATTCAACATTATGTAGAACAAGGAATCAATCTGTTCTCCTTTGGTGAAATGGGCTTGGGTAATACAACAACCTCTGCTTGTGTTTTGTCTGCATTAACTGGAGCCAAGCCAACGGAAACCGTAGGCCCTGGTTCCTGGCCAGACAAACCAGAGCTGATGAAGCGTAAAATTGATTTTGTTCGGTCTGTTTTAGAGCATCATAAGAACAATATAGTTTCTGAACATGAGTCTGACCGAGTTCGTAAAATCGTAGCTCATGTAGGAGGCTTTGATATTGCTGCTATTCTTGGGGCGATGCTAGCTTGTGTAGATTTTGAAAAGCCTTTTGTTATTGACGGCTTTATAACATCTGTGGCAGCTGCTTGTGCAACGCACATAAACGCTCGTGTTAAGGACTATGCATTGCCATCGCATTATTCTAAAGAAAACGGTACGGAAATCGCTTTAGCTGAGGTGGGAATCACTCAAGACATGGTTCCTATTCAAGCACAAATGTCGATGGGAGAAGGCACAGGAGCCATTTTGATGGTGCAAATGCTAAAAACAACGCAGCATATGTTTGTAAATGTGGGCACCTTTGCAGAGCTGATGAAATTATAAGGAAGAAGAATGGAAATAAATAAATACTTTGATATACATTTTGAGCGAGCCGATGATGCAACCATTGCTAAAAGGTTGATAGGTGGGGCTAAGATTAAGGGACCTGCTTTGGTTATCCTGATCCTCTCCATGTTTATTGCCTCTATTGGGTTGAATATGAATAGTACGGCAGTTATTATTGGTGCTATGCTTATATCGCCGTTGATGGGACCTATTCTAGCAACTGGTTTTGGCTTCGCTACGCTTAATTTTACAGTTGTGAAAAGCGCTATTTTAAGATTATCCTTACAGATTACGATTGCTGTTTTGGCATCTACTTTATATTTTTATATTTCCCCCGTTCAGACGGCTACATCTGAACTATTAGCGCGTACAGAACCGAGTATTTTTGATGTATTTATTGCTATATTTGGTGGGTTAGCTGGGATTATTGGACAAACGCGTAAGACCTTAGATAATGTTATACCAGGGGTTGCGATTGCAACTGCACTTATGCCACCACTATGTACGGCAGGGTATGGCCTTGCTAATGGAAATTGGAACTATTTCTTTGGGGCTGGCTATCTATTCTTTATAAATGCATTCTTCATCTTCTTTGCATCTTTTATTGTTTTAAAGGGTGTATATAGTTTGCCATTCCATAAACAAGCAGAAGAGCTTATTCGTCGTAATCAGCTAATATTCCTTGTGATTGGTCTTATTATGGCTATACCAAGTATTTATGCAGGCTATGATATGACCATCAAGTATTCTGAGTCAAATCATATAGAGCAGTTTATTAAGAACGATATTAATCAAGATGGACGTCGACAAGTGATTGATTATTCATTGGATCGAACGAATAAGCTAGTAGACTTAGTAGTTATAGGAGCTCCTGTGAATTTAGAGGAGCAAGCCCAGTTGGATGACAAGTTACAGAAGGATGAGTACTTGCAGCCTTATACATTACGATTTGTTAATAGCGTAGATGAGAAAAAATCTACTATGGATAAGACGAACTTGAATAAATCTTCAGAGAATCTTGAAACATATAAAAACTTGAGTAATCTGTACCAGCCGACTTATCAACTAGTAAGTGAAACTATAAACACTATGAAAACGACAGAAGCTGAAGCAAAGGCGTTGTTCCCATTTGTAAGTAAAGTGGAAGGCATGCCTTTGATAGATAATTTAGAACAGCCTAAAGCGAGTCGCTATATGGTGATTATCTATACCACGTCCACTGTATCTGATGCAGATTTGGAACGAATAAAAGCTTGGCTAGAGGCTAAATTATCAGCACCTGTAACTATTTCTATCGAGCAAACAACGTCAACTCTATAAGTTGATTTTTTGATTTTGATTAGATTGTTTATTATATAGAGCGACATTTATAACGGTACTAAGTTTGATTTTAGCTATTAGGTATATTACCTAGTAGTACGGGGAATCATCTTAGTACCATTTTTATTTGCTTGGTATAGTTAAACGTTATTATTTTATCCTTGCTATAGATTTTAGTTATAAAGATTAATATATAAAATCTATTATGCAAGTAGGATTTAAATTGCTATACTTACAACATCGAAATTATTAAATAATTAAATGTAGATACATGAATAAGAAAATATAAATTTATTACAATATCTACGTGTGTTGTATACGCGTGAGTCCTCGTCAATAGATGTAGGTGTTCATCGTAGATAGGAGGATTACATGAAAAAATGGTTAGCATTAGCAGCGACGGCCGTATTAGGCGCGTCCTTATTGATTAGTGGTTGTGGCTCTTCCACAAATGACGCAAGTTCCAGTAGTGCTGGTGGTTCTAAAGCAGAGGTGTTAAAGGTAGCAGCGAACCCTGTACCTCATGCTGAAATCTTAAATCAAATTAAGCCTTTATTGGCTAAGGAAGGTGTAGATCTTCAAATCATTGAATTTACGGACTACATCCAACCAAATATGGCGTTGTCCAGTAAAGAAGTAGATGCAAATTTCTTTGCTAACGTGCCTTACCAAAATAACTTCAATAAAGATCATGGTACAAACTTCGTAAGCTTTGCCCCAGTTCACATCGAACCATTGGCCATTTACTCTCAAAAAATCAAAGATTTAAAAGATTTGCCTAATGGAGCAAAAGTAGCGATTCCATCTGATCCAACAAACAGTGCTCGTGCACTTCTCTTGTTACAAAGTGCAGGTCTTGTAACTTTGAAAGACCCAACTGGTTTGACTAACACACCATTTGATGTGACTAGCAACCCTAAAAACATCCAAATTACAGAGTTAGAGGCAGCTCAAATTCCTCGTTCCATTCAAGACTTAGACGCAGCTGTAATTAATGCTAACTATGCATTGCCAGCAGGTCTTAATCCTACAAAAGATGGTTTATTCGTAGAAAAAGCGGATTCTCCATATGCAAATCTTCTTTCCGTAAATCCTGGTGATGAAAACAAACCAGCTATCCAAAAATTAGCTAAAGCATTACAATCTCCAGAAGTTAAGAAGTTCATTGAAGAACATTATAAAGGGGCTATCATCCCAGCGTTCTAATCAATGATTGGAATAACATATATGTATTAAATTTAATACTCTCTTATGACATAACTTTATAGATACGAATAAGACGTACTGTCTTATGAACTAACCCCGAAATTGGAATCAATTTTGGGGTTAGTTTCTTATATATTACATATTGTCTGATGCAATTAATATATTTGATTTGACCTGTTATGTTACAAAAGATACGTTATTTTTCATTGTAAAATGGTATAATATTTTTTACATCCTATTATATATATGACTTTGTAATTCAAATCTTAATATATTTTCTATAACATTTTAGATATAGAAATAACTTAGATTTTAACTGCTGTTGTTGTATAATAAAGATAGGATATTTAAAAATTTAGATATTTTGGTGAAAGTATTATATCCTTATCTATTTTAATTTTTTATTTTAGATGCTTAGTACAGTATATATGTTGTACATATTACATGTGAGACTTTCACAAAAATAAGTATGGTCACTTAGGTGGTCATACAGTCGTTAAAAAGAGAGGTATTTATGCAGCACATGCTACGCATGGGGATTGACGTGGGGTCTACAACGGTTAAAGTTGTATTATTGGACGAACACGATAATTATTTGTATAAAAAGTACATACGCCATTATGCAAACATATTGGACACAGTATATACCTTGTTACAAGAGGCTCAAGTTGGTCATGAAGACGCTCTTGTTCATGTATGTATTACTGGTTCTGGTGGGATGGCTATGGCCGAAAAGGTGCGCATCCCATTCGTACAAGAGGTTATTGCTGAAACGCGAGCTGTGAAAGCCCTCTATCCAGAGACAGACGTTATCATCGAACTTGGTGGTGAAGATGCGAAGGTTACGTATTTAGGTCAAACTGCAGAACATCGTATGAATGGCTCCTGTGCTGGTGGTACGGGCGCTTTTATTGACCAAATGGCGACCTTATTGCAGACAGATGCATCTGGCCTTAACCAATTAGCCATGAATGCTGATACGATTTATCCAATTGCGGCACGCTGTGGCGTATTTGCTAAAACAGACGTACAAGCTTTGTTAAACCAAGGTGCATCTCATGAAAATATTGCAAAATCTGTATTCCAAGCAATTGTAAATCAAACGATTGCTGGCCTTGCATGCGGTCATAAAATCGAAGGTAATGTAGCGTTCCTTGGCGGTCCGTTGACATTCTTGTCTGAATTACGCCAATGCTTCTGTGATACCTTAGAGCTAGATGAAGCGCATCGCATTATCCCTGAAAATGGTGAATTATTCATCGCTTTAGGGGCGGCATTGATGAAAGATGAGTGCCGTGAGATTACGGTTGGTCAATTGACAAAGGAAATCGGTGCACTTATTGGTATTCCTATGGAAGCTACAGACCGTGTGGATCCGCTGTTTAAAAATGAACAAGAATTAGAAGAGTTCCGAGCTCGTCACGCTAAGGCGGTAACGCCAAAGGCGAATATCGAGGATGCTCAAGGTCCTTGTTACCTTGGTATTGATGCTGGCTCTACTACTCTTAAGGTAGTTCTTATCAATAGGAACAAGGAAATTATCTTCTCTCACTATGGTCCTAACCATGGTAAACCGTTAGAAAAATCTCGTGAAATCATCGAGAAAATATATGAATTATTGCCAAAAGGCGCCTATATTGCACACTCTGGCGTAACTGGCTACGGTGAGGCCTTTCTTAAACGCGCCCTCGGCATCGATATTGGTGAAGTAGAAACGATGGCTCACTATCGTGCGGCCCGATTCTTCTGCCCTGATGTATCCTTTATTTTGGATATTGGCGGTCAAGATATGAAATGCTGTAAGGTTCGTGATGGGTACATCGAAGATATCGTGTTGAACGAAGCTTGCTCCTCTGGTTGCGGCTCTTTTATTGATACATTTGCATCTGGTCTACGCATTCCTATCGATCAATTCGCAAAAGAAGGATTATTGGCACCTATGCCAATCGACTTAGGATCTCGTTGTACTGTATTTATGAACTCTAAGGTTAAGCAGGCTCAAAAAGAAGGTGCTACGGTACAAGATATCGCGGCAGGTCTTGCGTATTCTGTAATTAAAAATGCCCTTTATAAGGTTCTTAAGGTGAAAGACCCTAAAGAATTAGGCGATCATATCGTTGTACAAGGTGGTACGTTCTATAACGAATCTGTTTTGCGTGCCTTTGAGAAATTGATGGGCGTCGAAGTAATTCGCCCTGATGTATCTGGCTTGATGGGTGCATACGGTATGGCTCTTCTTGCAGCGGAAACGGCGGAAGAGTTACAAAAGGGTGAAAGTACATTGCTCGATAGTGAAGGACTTAATTCCTTACAGGTGTCTACGACAATGCGCAATTGTGGCCTTTGCTCCAACAACTGTATGCTTACTATCAATGCTTTCTCTGATGGTCGTACGTACGTAACGGGCAACCGTTGTGACCGCGGTGCAGGCGGTATGATTCAAGAGGAACGTAAACCAGTTCCTAACTTGGTAGATGTAAAATTACGTCGTTATTTCGACTATTATTTAAAGAAAAATATTCCAGAGTTTGAAGGTAAAATGCGCGTAGGTATTCCTCGCGTTCTCAACATGTACGAGGATTTCCCGTTCTGGTTTACATTCTTTAATACCTTGGGCTATGAAGTAATTCTTTCAGATTATACGACTAAGGCTCAATACAATAAGGCTATCGATACAATTCCATCCGATACGGCTTGCTATCCTGCAAAAGCTGTACATGGTCATATTCGAGACTTAGCGAATGCACAGGTAGACTTTATTTGGTACCCTTGTATTCAACACGGCCCTAAGGAATTTAGCCGCGACAATAATTACCATTGTCCAATGGTTATTTCCTATCCAGAACTTATCAAAAATAATATGCAAGAGGTATTGGGCGATACTCCGTTCCACGCACCATTTTTGCCGCTAGCTGATAAAAAATCTCTTGTTCCGGCCCTTGTGAAAGCATTGGATTTTTTAAACTTAAAGAAGAAGGATATTGCTAAGGCTGTAGACATCGCTTGGGAAGAGCAGGAAAACTGTAAAGCGTCTTACCGTGAAACGACAAAGAAAACTGTGTCTCGCCTCGTGGCAGAACAAATTCCGACAATCGTATTGGCTGGCCGTCCATATCATTTGGACTCCGGTATTAACCACGGTATTCCTGAACTTATCACATCTCTTGGTATGGCTGTTCTTACAGAAGATGGCGTTGCACCATTAGGCAATGAAATCAAGCATTTACGTGTTGTAGACCAATGGTCCTACCATAGTCGCCTATATCGTGCCGCTGAATTTGTAAGTAGAACTGAAGGATTCCAAATTGTAGAGCTTAACTCCTTTGGTTGTGGCCTTGATTCCATCGTAGCAGATCAGGTAAAAGATATACTTTCAGCAAATCACAAAATCCATACCTTGCTCAAAATCGATGAAGGTACAAACCTTGGAGCCGTGACAATCCGTTTACGTTCCTTGCAATCTGTAATGGAACGTAGCTTGCGTCGTCATCATAATCCTGAGGCGCCGGAAGAAGTAGTGGTAGAGAAATTACCAACTTACGATTACAATCGCGTTGTCTTCACAGAAGAAATGCGTAAGACTTATAAAATCTTGGTACCACAAATGTCACCATTGCATTTTAGCCTCTTAGAGCCAGTTCTCAAAAATGAAGGATATGACTTTGAAATTTTGCCAGCGCCTACGCGTGACGATATCGAAGTGGGTTTAAAATACATTAATAACGATGCATGTTACCCAGCGATTATCGTTGTAGGGCAGCTCATGTCTGCACTGTTATCCGGTAAATATGATGTAGATAAGACGGCTGTTATCATCTCTCAAACTGGTGGTGGTTGTCGTGCTACAAACTACATCGGTTACTTACGTAAAGCATTGATTGATGCTGGTATGAAACAAGTACCTATTCTATCTCTTAATGCGAGTGATATGGAACGCCAACCAGGCTTTAAGTTGACAAAAGGTTTCTTACATCGTATGATTCAAGCTGTTGTATACGGTGATGCGCTCATGCAATGTGTTCTTGCTACACGGCCATACGAGACAAATCCTGGTTCTACCGATGCACTATGTGATTATTGGATTAAAAAATTACGTGATAATATTACATCTGCCAGTCTTCGACAATATAATAAGTACATCAAAGAAATCATCCATGATTTTGATAACTTGCCAATTAATAAAGATGTACAAAAACCTCGTGTTGGTGTCGTAGGGGAAATTTACGTTAAATTCCATCCAAGTGCTAACAATCATATTAATGAGCTTATCGAAAAGGAAGGCGGCGAAGTCGTTACATCTGGCTTGCTAGATTTCTTCTTGTATTGTGCAATGGATAGCACATACCGTGCTAAGCACCTTGATGGTACATGGCTATCTGGCTTCTTTGGTACATTGGCTCGTGAAGCCCTTGAGCTCTACCGCTTGCCATATGCAAAAGCCGTAGCAGCGTCAAAACACTTTGACCCGCTACAACGTATGACAGAAGTAGCAAAAGAAGCAGCCCAATTCATCGGACTTGGTAATCAATGTGGTGAAGGCTGGTTCCTCACAGGAGATATGATTGACCTTATCGAAAAAGGAGCTAAGCAAATTGTATGCTTACAACCATTTGGCTGTTTACCAAACCACGTAACAGGTAAAGGCATGGTGAAAACACTATCCGCAGCCTACCCAGACGTGCGAATTGCGGCTATCGACTACGATCCAGGATCCAGTGCGGTTAACCAAGCAAACCGATTGAAACTACTACTATCGACAATGTTTGAATAAGGGTGCTCTGTTATATTTTCAATGGGGCCCCGTGACAACTACATAACACTAGTATAGAAAAAACACAGCCCTCTTTTGGCTCAGTACGGCGCTACGCTTCGTAAAATCGCTGCAGAGAGGGCTGTGTTCTTTTCTATATACACCTGTTATGAAGCTGTCCCATTGAAAATATAACTAGTGCAGTGGGGAGGAGTTGGGATGGAATTTAGTGAATAAGCGATAAGGTCTCTTACATTTTATAATGGGGTCAGATGATAACTGCATATTATTAGTATAGAAAAAATACAGCCCTCTCTTGGCTCAGTACGTCACTACGTTCCGTAAAATCGCTGCAGAGAGGGCTGTATTCTTTTCTATATACGCTAATTATGAAGATGTCCCATTATAAAATGTAAATGATTCAATCTACTGTATATCTAATAGCTCCATCGTTTTTTTTATCTCATTATTCACAAAAAAATTCGCAATACATCCAACGGAAAAAGAGGAGAGAGGGCTGTGTTCTTTTCTATATACGCTAATTATGAAGATGTCCCATTATAAAATGTAAATAATCTAATCTACTATATACCTAAGAGCTCCATCGAGTCTTATAGCTCATTATTTACAAAAAATTAGCAATACACCTAATGGAAATGGGAGGAAGAGGGCTGTATTCTTTTCTATATACACTGGTTATGAAGATGTCCCATTGAAAATGTAACTGGGCAGAGGATGGTCGGAGCGAGGAGATGTGGCTGTGCCACATCTCTTTTCCCTACAAACAGTTGAGCAGGCGCTTTCCGTTATTGTGTTTATGTATATTGGCGTAGATAGAAAGAATAGTGCTAAGTTGATATTAAAATGTATAATACATATCTTTAAACATTTTTGCTGATGCTATTACGTCGTAATGGGACTTTTTCATAGCAAAGGTTAATAAAAATAGCACCACCTTTTTCGCAGCGATTTTACGGAACGTAGTGACGTACTGAGCAAGAAGAAGGTGGTGCTGTTTTTATACTAAATTTATTCTATTGTAACGGGGCCCCATTACGACTTAGACATACAAATGCTATAATACTGTATTAACTATTGTAATAAGACTGGCACTATTCTTTCTCAACTAACCTATATAGGCACAATAAGGAAAGCGCTGCACATACTAGCATTGTAATCCCCATGGGGATCCCCGTATATTCCCCACCAATACCAACTAATGGAGATACGATTCCTGCAGAGAACATGCTAGCAAAGCCAAGTACTGCAGAGGCACTGCCAGCCATTTTACCGTATTTAGCCATTGCCATAGAGAAAGAGGCAGAGCCAAATAGGGATACTGTACATACGGTAAAGAATAGAATGGCCGTTACAGGAATAAGTGGCCATTCGAAAAGCATAGCTATTAAGAATAGCAAGGATCCGATTGTTAGTTGCCAGAGGGCAAATGTTAGTAATTGTCGAACTGTGATTACATTACTTAATCTAGCGCTTATGGCACTAGCTAAAATAATACCACAGCTATTGATACCAAAGAGATAGCTAAATTCTTGTGCAGATAGTTGGAAGATGTTTTGGTATACAAAGGATGAACCTGAGATATACGCAAAGAATCCACCAAAAGCAAAGAATTGGATTAGTGTTTGCCCAAGGAATCGCTTATCTTTAATAAGTGTAATGTAGTTCTTTGTAGCAGTTGCAACGCCACCTGTAACGCGTTTTTCTTTAGGTAAGCTTTCACGGAAGAGAAGAGATCCCACTAATAGAATAGCAGAAAATATTGCTAAAATAACGAAGATAACGCGCCATGTAGTGAATAGTAATAATTGACCGCCGATGAGCGGAGCGATTACTGGCGCCAAACCGTTAACCATCATGAGCAATGCAAAGAGTTTAGTCAATTCTTGACCAAATGCAAAATCTCGAGCGATGGCCTTAGCAATTACAACGCCCACAGATCCTGTTAAACCTTGTAGAAAGCGTCCTAGTAAAAGTATTTCAATGCTTGGTGCATAAGCACAGATTATGCTAGAGATAACGCAAAGTAAGTTGCCTGTTATAAGAGGCAACTTGCGGCCCATAGTATCACTAATAGGACCTCCAAATAATTGACCTAATGCAACACCAAAAGTCATCACACCAATGGTCATTTGAATATTTGATGCAGATGTATTTAGTTCACTAGGCATAATTGGTAATGCTGGTAAATATAAATCTGTTGCAAGTGGTGTGATGGCTGTCAACAGACCAAGGAATACTACTAAGATGAAAGAGACCTTAGCAGAACTTTCTTGAGTCATAAAACCCTCCTATACTAAAGTGAGAAAAATAAAAGTCTGCGAATCGCACTTCGCAGACTGCATTTAATTTTGCCTTATAATGAGAAGTATTGTAACATAATTTGATAAATTATTCTATAGATTTATATGTAAAAGTTTTTTCTATTCTAGCCCATATATACTTCTAGCCTTTATATACTATTTTACTTAGGTTAAATTTTTGTATTTATATATAAAATATTTTTATGAGTATATAAATAATAACATAGCGTATAGTGTTTGTGAGGTGGTTGTATATCAAAAGTTCGTGTTTGATGTACTTCGATTTATAGATTAGAATAAATGTATAAAGTAAATCTAAAAAAATCAATATAATTTATCGTATATAGGAGGTTATTATGAGAAAATTTATGAAAGCCTTGGTATTGGCTGCTGTAGCTGCTCTTGGATTGACAACATTTGCGTCTGCTCAAAGTATTGGTGAGCAAGAGGCTTTAAATCGCGCCTTGGCACGTGTGCCAGGAGCAACACAAGGTAATGTCACTGAATTTGGGCATGACTATGATCATGGTAGATTGGAATACGAAGGTGAAATTCGATACAATGGTTACGAATATGACTTTGAAATCGATGCAGCTAGTGGTAACTTCACAAAATGGGAAGTTGAACGCAAGTATTTCTAATTTTATTTAGTAGAATAAAAATATAGTATCTTGATACAAATAAAAAGAACAGCTCATTACGAGCTGTTCTTTTTGCTTCATTAATTCTTAGAAAAAGAAATGATGAATTTCATGGATGAAATGTTGACCGAAGAAGGAGATACAACCATGCATAACGATGAAGATCAAGAAGTATTTGAATGCGCTGTTCATGATAACGCTTGCTTCGATTTCATGTTCTAGTTTATGAGCTTCTTCAGCACTGATTTCTTTGTGGTTTTCTAGGTATGCTTTTAAAGCAGGTCCTACGGCACCAATAGAAATCGCGATGGATTGTGGGGACAACATTTTGCCGATACCAGCTGCACCGGAGTTAACTGCTGCCAACCAGAAGCCAAGGTCTTCGAAGTTTGTAGGATCTAAACCTTGAGCTGCAGCGATTTGAAGTGGACCAAACAATACGTTGGAGTTTGTACCAGAACCAGTTAAGAATGCACCCAACGCACCCACGATAGGAGCGAATAGAGGATACAAGGAACCTGTACCAGCAACCATTGCTTTTGCAATATCTGCAGTCATACCAGAGTAAGTCATCAATTTAGCTGTCATAACAACTGTGATGATTGTAAGGTATGTGAATTTCAAGTTTTTAACTGTGCTACCCAATGTACCAAAGATTTCGCCAGCTTTCGCTTTTTGGATGAAACCACCAACAATACCAGCGATGAAGATCATGATACCAGGAGTTGCAATCCATACGAATGTGTATGGTTTTGCACCAGGACCTTGGTAAATAGGTACAGATGTTTTAATGGACGCAAGAGGACCATTAATTGCAGGGAACAATTTGGAAGTTAATAACAATAATACGAAGATTAAGATGAATGGCATTGCAGCTACAAGGCCTTCACCACCAGAAACTTTTGGGACTTCGCCAGTTTGTTTAACTGCGTATTCAGGATCATTAGGAGGCATAATTTTTGCACAAATAATGATAACTGCCATGATAACAATAGATGCAGAGATTACGGATAATTCTGGACCCATTACTGCGTTAATTACAGTTTCAGGAACAGCTAATGCTAAACCAGAAAGTAATGTTACAAGGAATACACCTTTTAACGCTTTGATACCGCCACCAATGATCATAACAACGAAGAATGGAGCGATAAGGTTAAGTAAGAACAATTGTACGGAAATGAATGTACCTAAATGGCTTGGATCAAGGCTAGTTAAGGAAGCCAATGTAGTTGTTGGAATACCAATGGAACCAAATGTTGTTGGTACAGAGTTCGCAACAAGACATGCGATGATAGATTTTAGTGGGTCAAAACCTACGGCAACCATCATAGCAGCTGGAATTGCAACAGCAGTACCAAAGCCAGCCATACCTTCCATGAAAGCACCAAAGCCCCATGCAAGTAGTAATGCAAGTACACGAGTATCAGATGTTACAGAAGAAAGCATTGTTTTAATAGTTTCCATTGCTTTCGTATGTACTACCAAGTTATAAACGAAGATAGCAGCTGTAATAACTAATAGGATTGGCCAAATCGCCAAAGCGGCACCTTCAAGGGCACCAGTGACCATAATGAATGGGTCAGATTGGAATGCTGTAATAGCGATGATGAAAGAACCGATTGCAGCAACACTTGTTGCTTGCCATGCAGGTAATTTCAAGATGGATAACGCTACAATCAACCAAATGATTGGAGATAGCGCTAATAGAACGGTGATAGCACTCATTTCTAAAATCATCCTTTCAAGAAAAATAAAAATATATGCTCAACAGGACGATGTAGCTTAATCAATTAAATTGATGAGTAAATCGCTATTGTATTAAGTTGTAAAAGTTCAGTTAAAATAAAAGATTACAATAAAATAACAGATATACTTATCATAAAAATTGATATAGTACATAAAATTTTTTAACCTCATAGGCTATGAGGTTAAAAACATAAGAGAGGGGACATAAACAGTGTTTATGTCCCCTTCTGTACTAACTACAAGTCCTTGTTAGGGCCATTACTAAATTTAGGTATTAGTAGTTACCTTTGAACATTGTAGCAGGAGCTTCTGGTACATAATCGCCGAAGTAGGATTTGAAGTCTAAACCTAATTCATTGCAAAGGTCTTGAACTTCAAGCATTGTACCGTTAAGTACAGGGATGCCTTCAGCTTTAACTTTAGCAACAGATTCATGTTCTTTTTCACCATGAGTGTAGATACGGTCTTGACCTTGTGCTTTAGGAGCTTCACGTAATTCTTGTAAGAATTGGGAGAAGTGTTTTTTGATTTCCGCAGGGTCACCGAAGAATTCAGGGTTGATAGCCATGAAGCCGTGGCAGATATTGGATTTACCGCCAACCATACATTTGTTGGAAGTACCGCCTTGGGACAAGATGGAGGAGAATAATTCAGCAATCATGCCGTTACCATAACCTTTGTGGCCGCCAAGAACTTCTGTAGCACCACCTAAAGGAAGGATACCGCCGCCTTCATGACGGGAGATGTTGCCCAATACTTCAGCTGCATCAGTGGAAGGAACACCGTCTTTATTAACAGCCCAACCATCTGGAGTAGCTTTGCCCATTTTGTTGTACATTTCAAGTTTACCACGAGTTACTACTGTAGTGGAGCAATCGAAGAAGAAGTCAACAGGATCAGCAGGTACAGTCCAAGCGATAGGGTTAGAACCAAGCATAGCTTTACGAGCATATACAGGAACCATGATTGCTTCGGAGTTTGTACAAGAGAAACCGATTAAGCCTTGGTCGGATGCCATTTTAGCATAGTAACCAGCGATACCGTAGTGGTTGGAGTTACGTACAGATACGATACCAACACCGGATTTTTTAGCTTTTTCGATAGCCATTTCCATAGCTTTATGGCCCAATAATTGACCCATGCCGTCATGACCGTCGATAACTGCAGAAATTGGAGTTTCTTTTACGATTTCAGGTTTAGCGTCGATTTTAATCAAGCCATTAGTGATACCTTTATGGTAACGAACCATACGTTGCATACCATGGCTTTGAATACCGAACAAGTCAGAAGTCAAAAGTACGTCTTGGATGATGTCAGCTTCTTTTTCGGAGAAACCAAATTTTTGGAAAGCGTCCATGCTCAATTTTTTTAGTGTTTCATAAGGGAATAACACAGTGTTTTTTGCGTCTGCCATCGTTAAAACCTCTTTTCAGAAAATATGTACCTGATATAGCTACTTCACATTAGATAACCATGAATTCAAAATGATTTCTTGTGAGTTCTATATCCTCTCAAATGACACTGTCAGTATAGCACAGAAACAAGTGAGATTGAATAGTCTTACAGTCTGAACGACATTACTAAATACGCATACGTACCGGTGATTTTTGTCACATAATCTATACGACGCTATTAAAATGTCTGATTATATCTAAAACTATATGGTTATGACTTTTAGTAATGATTGCATGATTTTTTTGAAGAATTTTGGTATTTTTATAGAACTTATTAGTATATCTGTTTAGGAATTGGACAAGAATGATAATGGATAGATATCGATAAAACTTGAAATGTTTAACTACATATATCAAAATAAATGATGAGGTCATAAATGTAATGTGATAATTGAATGCATTGATATACATAAAATAATCATTTCTAAAACCTTTTTAATTCAGAATATGTGCAAAAGGTTATACTTATACGAGTCATACTATACTATAATATAAATATACATCCTATAGTTTGTACAATTTATAAGCGAGGTGCTTATCATGAAAGAATATAAATCTGTATGCCCTTACGATTGTCCTGATGCATGCGGACTCATTGTATCAGTCGATAATAATAAAGTAATATCTGTTCGAGGGGATAGAGCACATGCTTTCACAAGAGGTACGCTATGCCCTAAGATGGCACATTATGAAAAAGTAATCCATTCTCCGTTGCGCTTGAAGTACCCTATGAAGCGTGTCGGTAAAAAGGGGATTGGTGAAGATCAGTACACTCGTATTAGTTGGGATGAAGCCCTTGATGCAATTGTCAATAATTTCAAAGAAACTATTGATACTTATGGCAGTGAAAGTATTTTGCGTTACTCTTATGCAGGAACAATGGGGGTTATTCAGAGTCCTGCGGCAGATTATTTTTTCCGCCGTATTGGTGCTACAGACCAAGATCGAGGTATTTG
The DNA here is from genome assembly GCF_000024945.1 of Veillonella parvula DSM 2008. Lineage (NCBI taxonomy): Bacteria > Bacillati > Bacillota > Negativicutes > Veillonellales > Veillonellaceae > Veillonella > Veillonella parvula. Next base: position 1,814,022 of record NC_013520.1, on the reverse strand, counting down.
TTCTCCTGCCAAACAAGCGGGGTTCCGTTCTGTTTACGGTGATACCTTAGCGATTAAACCACAAGAGGCGCAACATAGTGATCTTATCGTCTTGTGGGGGATAAATGCGACAGCCACAGATGTTCATATTTTACATGATGTGAACATTGCGAAAAAGAAGGGGGCTCGCGTTTGGATTATCGATACTCATAAAACCTATACTTTTAGCCAAGCTCATGAGCATATTTACGTTAAACCAGGTAGTGATGGAGCACTAGCTTTAGGGATGCTCCATATCATTCATCGTGATGGCTTGGCAGATATAGATTTTATTAAGAAGCATGTCCAAGGCTACGATGAGTTGGTAAAAGAGGTGTTGCTTGACTTTACGCCGGGAAAAGCGGCTGAAATTTGCGGTGTTTCTGTGGAGCGGATGACTGAGTTTGCTCATGCTTATGCAAAGTCAAAAGCGCCGTTTATTCGTCTCGGCAGTGGACTATCTCGATATGGCAATGGTGCTATGACATGCCGTGCTATTAATGCCTTGCCTGCTGTGGTTGGAGCATGGCAATATCCTGGGGGTGGATTGTTGTCGAGTGCTAGTGGTAGTAAATTTATTGGCAAAGATGTGATGCAACAGGCTCATGTTCATGCGCCAGCTAAACGATTGATGCCTATGATTAAACTGGGTGAAATGCTTATAAACCCTGAAGGAACTAAAGTTCATAGTTTATATATCTTCTCTTCAAATCCGGCTATCACAGCTCCTGACCAGAATGTTGTACGTAGAGGGTTGATGCGCGATGACTTATTCACTGTGGTACATGAGCGTTTCTTTACGGATACTTGTAAGTATGCTGATATTATTTTACCAGCCACAACATCTGTGGAGCATGATGATATTTATAATTCTTATGGTCATTACACAATTGGGACGGGTTACAAATTGATTGAGCCAATTGGTGAATCTCGTTCCAACTGGCAAGTTATTGCTGAGTTAGCAAAACGCATGGGGTTGGAGGATGATTTTTTTGACCTTAGTGAAAAAGATCTTATTGAACAAATTGTGCGGACTTCGAGTCGTATATCCAAGAGGGACCAAGAGTTGATTTTAAATGGTGAGCCTGTGGAGATGACGGTACCTGAAAGTTATAAGATGGATTTCAAAACACCGTCTGGAAAAATTGAATTATATAATCCGCAGGATGTAGAACCATTAATTCGGTATATGCCTCCATATGGTGATAATGCACCGTTTTGGCTTATAAATGGTAATGATATTCGAATTTTGGACTCTAGCTTCTGCGAATTAGACTTTAATGATCCTGAGTTGATGAAACTTCGCATCCATCCAGAAGATGCAAAAATGTATAACATAAACGATGGTGCTGAGGTAGAAATCTATAACGATCGTGGCAGTGTAAAAATTAAAGCATACTACGACGATGAAGTACAGAGAGGGACATTGGTAACACTAGGTGTATGGTGGCAATCTCAATCGAGTGATCCTCACGTGGCAATCAATGCGCTTACCGCAGCTCGTCCTACCGATCAGGGATGGGGGAGCACCTTTTATGATGTACAAGTTCATATAAGAAATCTTTTGTAGTGAATGACCAATTAATAGTCTGTAATGATTACTGTAAAATAGGAATTTATCTACTTATTTCTATAAGTAAAAGTTAAAGTCTGTTACTTATGGGAATAACTCTATACGGATATAGAATAGTGAGGATATTTTTCTTGTATACCCAAGCCCCTTTAGATTATAATAGTAATATTATTTTTATATAACCTAAAGGGGGTTACATTTATGAATGGTAACGATAATCTGTCGACCCGTGCTTATCTGGCTATAGGCATGATGTTATTTGCTCTATTCTTTGGGGCAGGGAACTTGATCTTCCCAGCGGCCTTAGGTCAACAAGCTGGTGATAATGTCGGTTGGGCATTGCTCGGTTTCGTATTAACTGGTGTAGGACTTCCACTCTTAGGGGTTGCAGCTATGGGTTACTCTTCCTGTAAAGATGTTGAAGAACTTGCAAGTCGTGTGCATCCGATTTATGGCTTGTTGTACACAATTTCTTTATACTTGAGTATTGGTCCAATGTTTGCGACGCCGCGTACTGGTACTGTAGCTTATGAAATCGCAATTAAACCTTTTGCTGAAGGTTTAAGCATGAATATGAATATGGAACCAATTTTCTTGGCATTATTCTTTGGTATTTCTTTGTGGTTATCTATTAGTCCGCAAAAACTTGTTAACCGTATCGGTAATATTTTGACACCAGCTTTACTACTTGTAATTTTGTTGTTGATTGTTAAATCCTTTATTACTCCACTTGGTGGGTATGCGGTACCACAACTGGCATATGGTGATGCACCAACGGCTGTGTTACAAGGCTTCTTAGATGGCTACAATACAATGGATGCCTTAGCTTCCGTAGTATTTGCTATTCTTGTAATCGATTTTGTACGCCTCAGTGGTGCTACATCTCGTGCTGTGATTACAAAAACAGTAATGGAGGTAGGTGCAATTGCGGTAGGCCTTCTTGGTATCGTGTATGTATTTATCGCTAATATCGGTGCTACAAGTGTTGAACGCTTTGGTTTGTTCGAGACAGGGGCTCCTGTATTGTCCGTAAGTGCTAACTATTTGTTTGGTGAGTTCGGTCAAATCATCTTGGCTATCATCGTTCTGCTAGCTTGCTTGTCTACAAGTATTGGCCTTATCACTTCTTGCGGTACGTATTTCCACAAGCTGACACCAAAGATTAGCTACAAATTATATGTAGTAATTTTCTCTCTAGCGGCGTTTGTCCTCAGTATGTTTGGCTTGAAAACAATCATCAGTGCAGCAATCCCTGTGTTGATGCTCTTGTATCCGTTGACTATCGTAATCATTTTGTTGGCACTTCTTCATAATGTGTTTGGTGGTCGTCGTTGCGTATATGCATGGACTATGGCTTTCACAATGATCTCTGCCCTCATGACTGGTCTTGAAACTGCAGGTATTGCACCTACAGCTTTGGAACAGCTCTTTGCTCAATATATTCCATTCCAAAGTGCTGGTATGGGATGGGTGAGCTTTGCGGTATTAGGCTTCGTTGTAGGCCTTATCCATAAAGGTCTTGCTTCCGATAATAAGTAATAAAGATAAAGGCTCTATGCTTTCATTTTGTGAGAGTATAGAGCCTTTTTATGTTTTGATTGTTGTCATATAAAATTGATTTTGTGTGTAGAAGTTTCTATAATAAGGATAAATAAGGATATAAATGATAAAAGAAGGAAGGAAATTTTATGCGTAGTACTCATTGTTTACCTAGTTATAGTTTTGGAGGTCATGATGTATTTGACGCTATTCCAAAGTTTACAAAATTATATGGCAAGTCTGTAGCTATCATCGGTGGCGAAACAGCTCTTTCTAAAGCTTTGCCACACATTCGTCCCGTGCTTGATAAAGCGGGGATTAAGGTGCTAGATATTATCCACTTTGGTGGAGAGTGTACTTTTGCTCGAGGCAAGGAAATTGCACAAATGGTATCTGTAAAAGATGCGGACTTTTTGTTTGCTGTTGGTGGTGGTAAGGCCATGGATACAGTAAAAGTAGTAGCTATAGAGTTAGATGATAAACCATTCTTTACAATTCCAACCATTGCATCTACTTGTGCGGCAACGTCAGAAGTGGCAGCTGTATACACGGCAGATCATACTTTTGATGACGTAGCTTTTGTAAATCATCCTCCTGTGCACTGCTTTATTGATGCTGATATTCTCGTAGAAGCACCAAGCCGTTACTTGTGGGCAGGAATGGGAGATACTATTGCAAAACACTATGAAACTCATCTTTCTGCTCGCAATCGCGAGCAAGACTATAATACTCAGTTAGGCCTTACTCTAGCTTCTATGTGTAGTGAACCAATTTTAGCACATGGTATACAAGCCTATAAAGATAGTCAAGCTAATAAACGTAGTGATGCCTTTGATACCATTGCTATGACTGTTATCTTTACTACCGGTGTTGTATCAGGTTGTGTTCCTATGGCATATAATAGCAACATGGCTCATGCTGTATGTTATGGCTGTGTTACTAATAAAGAAACAGAAGAAAATCATTTGCATGGTGAAATAGTAGCTTATGGCTTACTTATTTTGTTAACCGTTGACCAACAAATGGATGAGTTACAACGGTGGTTGCCAGTATATCGCGAATTAGGTTGGCCTACTAAACTTTCACAATTAGATCTTACTGCATCGCATATTCCTCAAATTGTTGAAAAGGCTACATCTGTTCATGATATTGATGTATCTCCATATAAAATTACAGCAGATATGTTGACTAAGGCTATTCAATATATGGAATCTCTTGATTAATATGGTTTGTAACTATTTGTGTATGTTATGTGATGAGGTTATAAATGCAAGAAATTGTAAAGGGTGGCTTATATCGTCATTTTAAAGGCATGTACTATTACGTGTTAGATGTTGCAACTCATTCGGAAACGAGTGAACAGTTCGTGGTATATCAAAAATTATATGATCAACGTGACTTATATGTACGACCACTAGATATGTTTTTGAGTGATGTGGACCATGAAAAATATCCAGATGTAAAACAAAAAGAGCGGTTTAAGCTGATGAGTGGACGCGATTAGGAGGGCCTGTGGAACAGAAGTTTTTCTTTTTCGATATCGATAATACCTTAGCTGTATGGCCTGAAGGTAAAATCCCTGAAAGTGCTCAATACAGTTTAGATGAGTTAAAGCGTCGTGGTCACCGTGTAGCCTTAGCAACTGGTCGTATTCAAGTGGATGCTAAGCGTTTCGCAGAGCAAGCAGGCCTTACTGATTTCGTAGCAGATGGTGGTCACAGTATCACTGTTAATAATGAATTGGTATCCATGATAGGTATGGATCGTGATGCATGTATTAAATATTTAGAGTATTTAGAATCACATAATATTCCTTGGGCCGTAACTGACCGTAATAAACTCGGTCGTATTACGCCGTATAAGGAAATTTTAGAGTGGCATCCAAATTGGGATGTATTTAAAACAACTGTAGACCCTAATTTTGACTTTCATAGTGTTGAAGAATTTTATAAGATTTATGTGTTTTTCAAGGAAGGAGAGGAAGAGGAGAAGGATATCGAGCATATGACACATAAGCTCATTCGTTATGGTGATGGCTGTGTTCTATATGAGCCTATGGAAAAGGCGTTGGGTATTCGTAATATGCTTGAACACTTTGGAATGCAGCCAAATCAAGCTGTTGTATTTGGTGATGGGTATAATGATCTGTCTATGTTTAGGCCTGAGTGGCTAAATATTGCTATGGGTAATGCGCGCCCTGAATTAAAGGCAAAGGCTGATTATATTACTACAGACTGTGATAAAGATGGCATTTATAATGCGTGTAAGCATTTTAAATGGATTGATTAATTATCGCTAATGCCCCTAAGCCAGGTGAAGTTTATATGAAGATTTATTTTTGTAGCTGTGGCTACAGAATTGGTGTAGTATAGTTAGTATAATGCGCTTAGTTCAATATTCATGTGTTAAAAGGAGAAGAGAAGATATGAACAATAAACGCAGATTATTTTCAACTTTACTTTGTGTAGCGGCATTGACAGCAGGTTTATTTGTTTCTGGTTGTGGCAGTGATAAAGCGGGTGGCATTGGCTCCGTAGTATCCTCCGTAGTTGATGGCGGTAGCGATGAGAAAGCAGCTGATAAGCTTAATACACTTATTGATGCAACAAATCGCTTCAATGGTGATAATGCAACTTGGGGTCAAAACTATGCAGATAGTTTGGCTAAACTAAAGGGTGGTTTCCAAGAAGGTGCTATTGGTCGTCAACCTCACTATGATACTTTAAAAGATGCTTTGGAAAAATCTAAAAAAGAAGGTTCTACATTTAAAGAAGTTGATACAGAACGTGATAATGTATTAAATATTCTTAATGAATTAGTACCAACATTCAAAGATTTGAAAGCTTATGATGACTCTAAAGCCTACATGAACGATGGTGGTGCTAAAGGTAAAGAACTAGCAGCTAAATACGTAGCACAAGTAGAAAAATTTGATGCAGCTTATGCGAAGTTCAATGATGCTCTTAACAAAGCTAACACTGAACAAACTAAGAAACAAATCGAAAAATTGAAAAAAGACGGTAAAAAAGGCTATGCAGCAGCAATGGAATCTACGCTTCGCTTGACTACTCTTGTAGAAAATGTAGAAAAAGCTCCTAAAAATGCAGACAAACAAGCTGTAGAAAAAGAACTTAATGAAATTCAAACATTGCTTAAGAGCATAAATAATGATCGTGGAGAAGTGCTTGTTAACTCTTATAACTCTGTAGTTGGTTCTGTACGTCAAGTACTTACTGATGCAAATGAAAATAATCTTAACGACATGATTGAGAATTTCAATAATTATATTGAGTCTTATAATAATACAACTCCAGACCAATTTGACTCTAAATAATCGAATTAACTAAGTGATTAGTTGAGGCCTACAAAAACAGAGCTCCTTTGAAGCTCTGTTTTTTGTTGTTATATTATTTTTTTATATTTTTAATCTCAATAGCGCCATAATATGATATACTAAAAAAGAGCCGCTCATGGGTTGAGCGGTTTTTCTATGTAAATTTTAAATCTACATTTAGTTAAATATAATATTAGTATTTTGGGGGACATATGAACTGGAAACGCTTGGCTTTATGCGCAATGTTGGGGATTACAGTACTTGGTACAACAGCATGTAGTACCAAAACTGGGGAGCAACCACAAGGTAATACTGTGAAAGCAGAAACTGTGGCGATGCCTAATTTTACGAATGCGCCAATTGCTGATGAATATGCTATCTTTGATACAAACTATGGTCAATTTAAGGTTCGTTTGTTAGGGTCTAAAGCGCCGATTACGGTCAAAAATTTTGATTATCTCGTGAAAAAAGGCTTCTATAATGGTGTGACATTTCATCGTGTTATCGAAGGCTTTATGATTCAAGGTGGAGATCCTGATGGCACAGGTGCCGGTGGACCGGGCTATACAATTCCTGATGAATTCTCCAATGATTTACATTTCAATAAAATGGGCGTTCTTGCCATGGCAAACCGTGGACCTAATACAGGAGGCTCTCAATTTTTCATTACCTTGGGACCTACGGATTGGTTAGATAATAAACACACCATCTTCGGTACTGTAGTACAAGGTATGGATGTAGTTGAAAAAATTGGCAAGGTTAAAACCGGTCGCAATGATAAACCAGTTGAACCAGTAATCATCAATACCATTACATTGGAGCCGATTACTGATGATGCGAAAAATGGCAAATAAGAAAAGTACTTCTCAAGAGTCTCTTTCTGGTGAATGCGCATCTACACAAGAGGTACAAGGTATAATTGTAGATTGTGATACAATCTTGAACGACGCTAGTGTTCAAGGCGATGAATCAAAAGAAATGCACTATATTTACTTAGTGCGTTGCTCTGATGATTCTTTGTATTGTGGATGGACTACAGATCTCAAACGTCGAATAGATGCTCACAATGGACATATCCCAGGTGGTGCAAAATATACGCGAGGACGTCGTCCTGTGACCTTGGTATATGCTGAAAGCTTTCACCAAAAACAAGAAGCACAACGCAGAGAATATGCTATTAAACGTATGACGAAGACTAAGAAATTGAGACTCATTAAGGGTGCAAAATAGTCCTTGATTATGGTATAATATGATGATTAATTACTACCACGGAGGTTGAAAATGAAGCGGGTTCTAGTGTCCGTAAAGAGTGTACAACGAGATATGGATGGCAAGGATACCGTAGTGGAACTGATTTCCCCAGGTACGTCACATGAAAAGGGTAATGCTCAATATGTGCGTTACGAAGAATCTAGTGTGACTGGATTGGATGGGGTTAAGACGACCATTAAAATCCATGATGATTCTATCGTGTTGCTCCGAACAGGGGCTGTCAATATGCGTCATCAATACGTCCGTGGTGAAGAACGCGAAGCCGTATATGAAACACCATATGGTGATTTACATATGGCCGTAAATACTCATGAATTAACAGTAGACTTTCACGATGGTGTAGGTCATGTTCATTTAGGATATGATATTTCCGTCGAAGGTGAATGGCAATTTTATAATCAGTTAGATATAGACGTGCGGGAGGATATAGAGCATGGACATGAAGGAAATCCTGAAATCGGGGATTGAACAGGCATTACAAGATACGATTAACAGCGGTGATTTGCCGGCTGGGGAATATCCAGAAATCGTTCTCGAAGTGCCACCTCAAAAGGAATTCGGTGATTTTTCTACAAACATCGCTATGCAATCCGCTCGTGTAGCTCGTCAAAATCCTCGAGCTATTGCTGAAGCTTTGATTAGTCATATGAATTTTGCTTGGCTTGAACGTGCTGAGGTTGCCGGCGCAGGTTTTATTAATTTCTTTTTGAAATCTGATATGGTGTATGATACGTTAAAAGCCATTTTGAATGCTGGTACTGAGTATGGTGTTCAACCATTGCGTGCGCGCGATACGATTCAAGTAGAGTACGTAAGTGCAAACCCTACAGGACCATTGCATGTTGGTCATGGTCGCGGTGCTGCATACGGTAGTGCTCTTGTAAACTTGTTACGTGCAGCGGGTTACAATGTACAATCTGAATACTATATCAATGATGCAGGCAATCAAATCGACAACATGGCTATTTCCATTGAGTACCGTTTCCAAGAGTTACAAGGTGCTACATTAGTATTCCCGCCTAAACGCAATGAAGACGGTTCCATGCCTGAGTTCGATATTCCAGAAGGAGCATTAGTGTTCCCTGAAAATGGCTATCGTGGTCCAGATATTATTGAAACAGCGAAAGCAATTGCAGAACGCGAAGGCTTTGATAAATTAAATGCTATGAACGAAGCAGATCGTGTAGCCTTGTTTAAGGAAGAGGGCTTAAAAGAAAAATTAGCTCGCTTAGAGGAAACATTAAGAAACTTCCGCGTTACGTTCGATAACTGGTTCTCTGAACGTACAGTTCATGAAACTGATGAAATTCATCACTCCGTAGAGGCGTTGAAGGCTCTAGGTAAAGTGTATGAAAAAGAAGGAGCTTTGTGGTTAAAATCTACTGACTATGGCGATGATAAAGACCGCGTAGTTATCCGTGATAATGGGGTTCCTACATATTTGGCGGCAGATATTGCGTATCATCGCAATAAATTTGATCGTGGCTTTAAAGAAATGATTGATATTTGGGGCGCTGACCACCATGGTTATGTATGCCGTGTAAAAGCGGCTATGGCGGCGTTCGGTTATGACCCTGATAAATTAACAGTATTGCTATTACAAATGGTAGCATTGTTCCGTGACGGACAACTAGTTAAATTGTCTAAACGTAGCGGTGATAGCGTTACATTAGATGAATTAATCGATGAAGTTGGTGTAGATGCATCTCGTTACTTCTTCTTGATGCGTTCCTTGGATAGCCAACTTGATTTTGATATTAATTTGGCAAAATCTCGCAGTAATGACAATCCGGTGTATTATATCCAATATGCTCATGCTCGTATTCACAGTATTTACAACCAAGTGCGTGAAGCTGGCATCGCATTTGGCGATTATAGTGAAACTGATTTCACAACACTTACAAGTGAAATGGAATTAGAATTAATTAAGAAATTAGCTGAATATCCGGAAGAGGTTGTTCAAGCTGCTGAACATCGTGCACCTCATCGTATTGCTCGGTACTTATACGATTTGGCAAGCATGTTCCATTCATTCTACCGTCAAGGTCGTATCATTGGCGTAGATCCAGCATTACAACAAGCTCGTCTTGGATTAATTACAGCGATTGCCCTCGTTCTTCGTCAAGGCTTGGGTATTTTAGGTATTTCCGCTCCGGAAAAAATGTAATAGGTGGGAGGCATCATGGCAACTAAGTATATTTTCGTAACTGGCGGCGTTGTTTCTTCTCTTGGGAAGGGAATTACAGCAGCATCTTTGGGTCGCTTACTAAAAAACCGTGGTTTCAATGTAACGATTCAAAAATTTGACCCATACATTAATATCGATCCGGGTACGATGAGCCCTTACCAACATGGTGAAGTATTTGTAACAGATGACGGCGCCGAAACTGACCTTGATTTGGGCCATTATGAACGCTTTATCGATATTAACCTTAGTAAACGTTCCAATATTACAGCTGGTAAAGTATATTGGTCTGTAATCAATAAAGAACGCAAAGGTGATTACCTAGGCAGCACTGTACAAGTAATTCCACATATTACAAATGAAATTAAACAAAATGTTTACCGTGTAGGTAAAGAGGATAATGCTGATGTAGTTATTACAGAAATTGGTGGTACCGTAGGTGATATTGAAAGCTTGCCATTTATGGAAGCCATTCGTCAGGTGAAAAAAGAAGTAGGTCGTAACGATGTACTTTACATTCATGTCACATTGGTGCCTTACATCAATGCCGCAGGCGAGTTGAAAACAAAACCTACACAACATAGTGTAAAAGAATTGCGTAGCATTGGTATTCAACCAGATATTTTGGTATGTCGTAGTGAGAAACATATCTCTGATGATATGAAAGAAAAACTTGCTTTGTTCTGCGACGTAGAACCTGAAGCAGTTATTGAAAATCAAACTTGTAGCTCTATCTATGAAGTGCCATTGATGATGCAAGATCAAGGTCTTGACGATATTGTTATCAAAAAATTAGGCCTTGAAGATCGTCCTTGCGATATGACTGCATGGAAAGAAATGGTTCATAAGATCTTGAATCCTAATAAAGATATTACAGTTGCTATCGTTGGTAAATATGTAGCGTTGCATGATGCGTATTTATCCGTAGTTGAAGCTCTAGATCATGCTGGTATTGCTACGGGTACTAAAGTGAATATTCGTTGGATTGACTCTGAAGAACTTGATGATACATCTGTAGATCCTAAAGAGGTATTTGAAGGTGTTGAAGGTATCATTGTGCCTGGTGGCTTTGGTTCCCGTGGTGTAGAAGGTAAAATTCGCACAATCCAATACGCTCGTGAAAACAATATTCCATATCTCGGTCTATGCCTTGGCATGCAATCTGCAGTAATGGAATTTGCTCGTAACGTATGTGGCATGGAAGGAGCAACCTCTAGCGAATTCGACGAAAATGCTAAGTACAAAGTAATTGACTTGATGAGTGATCAAGTTGATGTAGATAAAAAAGGCGGTACAATGCGCTTAGGTATCTATCCATGCAAAGTGGAAGCAGGTACAAAAACTCACGAGGCTTATGGGGAAGATTTGATTTATGAACGTCATCGCCATCGCTATGAGTTCAATAATGAATATCGTCAACAATTGACCGATGCAGGTCTTGTGATTTCAGGTACATCTCCAGATGGCCGTCTTGTTGAAAGTATTGAAGTAAAAAATCATCCATTCTTTATTGGTACACAAGCACATCCAGAACTTAAATCTCGCCCAAATAATGCACATCCATTATTCCGTGGTTTCGTAGATGCAATCTTAGAACTTAAGAAATAGATTAAAACGATGGGATCTGTTTTATCTATTATAGGTTTATTTATATTAGCTGCACTCAAACTAGAGCAGTTTGTATATGGTAAATCGGGAAAAGAACAATCTACAACTGGTCACATAGCACGAAGAGGGCTTGCTAATATAGCGGGTTTAATCGCTTTTGATCACGCTACTGTGAACAGTAAGTCTATTGTAGTACGTAAAAAAAAGAAAGGTGCTCAGAAATGAGCATCTTTCTTCTTTTTTTGCTCACATCGAAAAAAGTTGGAAAAATATATCGATAAATTTAAAAATAACACTTGCAATATTGAATGATATTTGTTATTATATAGACAAAGATAGATATAGATATGGTGTTAAGTACACCAATATAAATATATTCGTTAAATATGGAACTCAAATAAGGAGGACATAACATGTCTATTATTGGTAAACAACTTCCTGAATTTACACTTGATGCTTTCAAAAAACCTGAATTGGTAAAAGTTAGCACTGCAGACGTGTTGGGTAAATGGTCTGTATTCGTATTCTATCCAGCAGACTTTACATTCGTATGCCCTACTGAGTTGGAAGACGTACAAAACTCTTATGCAGAGTTGAAAGAATTGGGTTGCGAAGTTTACTCCGTATCTTGTGACTCCGAATTCGTTCACAAAGCATGGTCTGATGCTTCTCCAAGCATCAATAAAATCGAGTACTACATGTTAGCTGACAAAAAACATGAATTGGCTGACTTCTTCGATGTATTCCAAGAAGAATCTGCTATGGCTTACCGTGGTACATTCGTAGTAGATCCAGAAGGCTTCGTGCGTACAGCAGAAATTCATGATATGGGTATCGGCCGTTCCGCTGAAGAATTGGTTCGCAAAGTACAAGCTGCTCAATTCGTAGCTAAACATGGCGATCAAGTGTGCCCTGCACGTTGGAAGCCAGGTAAAGACACTTTGAAACCAGGTCTTGATCTTGTAGGTAAAATCTAATTAAGAAACTTATACTTAAATGCTAGAGTAATCTAGATAACTCCTCAAATAACATAAACACGGGCGCGCATCGTTTTCCTGACGATACGGTAAGTCCCAATACCAGATGAACCCTCTCCAATTCATCATGGTAAACCTCATATAACAAACTACAAACTATACGCAAAAGGACTGGCCTTCGGGCTGGTCCTTTTGTGTTGTTAATATCCCTTTATAAAAGTAGGAAATAAGTTCTTGCATTTTTATAGTGAGTGGTCTATAATGAAATTAATTCCTATTAATGTGAAAGGTTTTATAAATAGCTTTAAATGTGAAAGGTTTTATAAATAGCTTTATAAATATAATATAAGCACTTTTTAATATGGGTGTGTTTAACACTAACGTTTACAAAGAAAGGCAAGATATATGAGGATTTCCACAAAAGGTCGTTATGCATTGATGGTTCTCATCGATTTGGCAGAGCAAGGGCAAGATAAACCAGTTTCCTTGCGATCTGTGGCAGAACGACAAGGCATATCTGAAAAATACCTAGAAGGTATCGTAGCTCGTTTAGGCGCTGCTAACCTAGTGGATAGTATCCGCGGTAAATACGGCGGATATCGATTGTCTAAAAGCCCTAAGGAGTACACAATTATTGAAATATTGCTTGCTACTGAGGAATCGATGGCTATCATATCTACCCTTGATGAAGGGGTAAGTACTGATACAGTAATCAACGAACGCACCGTTGGTTTCTGGGCAGGCTTACAAAACTATATTCATGATTATTTAGAAAACGTAACCCTACAAGATGTAATTGATGGGACTTACGCTAAACTTGATACAAAATATGATAATTGGGATGGTTCTATTTAATAAGGAGTGACCACTATGTCTAAAATTGCAAAATCTTTTGTTGAATTAATTGGTAAAACACCATTATTAGCTGCTACACGTTTTGGTAAAAAATATGGTGCAAACGCTAATATTTTCGCAAAATTGGAATACTTCAACCCAGGCGGTTCCGTAAAAGACCGTATCGCAGCAGCAATCATTCAAGCTGCAGTTGAATCTGGTGAATTACAACCAGGCGGTACAATTGTAGAAGCTACATCTGGTAATACTGGTATTGGCCTATCTGCTGTAGGTGCTGCGCTTGGCTATAAAGTTGTAATCGTAATGCCTGAAACGATGTCCATTGAACGCCGTAAATTAATGCTTGGTTATGGTGCTCAGCTCGTATTGACTGACGGTTCTCTTGGTATGAAAGGCGCTATTGCAAAAGCTAAGGAAATCGTAACGGCTACAGCTGGTGCTATTGAAGCAGGTCAGTTCGTAAATCAAGCTAATCCTGCAATTCACTACAGAACAACTGGCCCTGAAATCTGGCAAGATACTGATGGTACCGTAGATATCTACGTATCTGGTGTTGGTACAGGCGGTACGTTGACAGGTGCAGGTCGTTACTTAAAAGAACAAAACCCTGATGTACATGTGGTTGCCGTAGAACCAGCAGACTCTCCTGTATTATCTAATGGTAAACCAGGCCCTCATAAGATCCAAGGCTTAGGTGCTGGCTTCATTCCAGATACATTGGATACTAACATTTACGATGAAGTAATCCAAGTTTCTAACGAGGATGCTTTTGCTACATCTCAAGCCTTCGGTCACACAGAAGGCGTATTGGTAGGTATTTCCTCTGGTGCTGCGCTTTGGGCGGCTCAAGAATTGGCAAAACGCCCTGAGAATAAAGGTAAAAATATTGTAGTAATTCTCCCTGATACAGGCGAACGCTACTTATCTACAGCTTTATTCCCTGAAGTTTAATCACCTATCATGGTGAAAGCATAACAGTTGCTTTCTACTGGCTCAAACACATGGATGTTTCCCTGTATTTTACAGGGAGCATCCTTTTTTCTGAATTCATTTGTTATTGTAATAGGTAATGTACTGAGTAGATAATGGTGCAGATTATTGATAGTGGGGGCGGGTCTTTTACAATAATATTTATTATTGAATACACAAGAAAATTATAATTGTATATAAAAAAGGAGCTACTGGGTAGCTCCTTTAGTATTTTGGTATGTATTTAATTGTAATTATCTACCGTTTTTAACAATATTATCCATCCAGTTGAATAATTCTTCTAGATCGTAATCACCAGAATGATCTACATCAAATGGTGTTGCCATATCTACTCTGTACCCAAGGTTTTGAGCACGCGTACCTACGATTAAAGGAATTGCAACAGATGTATTGCTGTCAGCTGTGCCGTAACGGATACGATAGAATCGTGCATTTGTCGCAGCTGGAGAACCGAGATAGTTCATTGGGTTCATCATAGTAACAATCTTAGCATTTTCTACGTATACATCTTGATTAGTAGTTGTATCGTGTAATGCAGCAGTAATTGTAAAGTGATTATTATCTGTAGTACTTGTACCAAATAGACTGTTTTCACCAGTATCATTGGAACGGGAGTCAAAGGCGCCTGGCGCTTTAGAACGGCTTACAAAGTGGTTATATGCTTCCCAGTTAATGTCTTTGATGGTCCCTGTTTTATTATCACGTACAAGGTATGTATGCTTAGATAAATCAGTACCTTTAGCTTGTGCTTTATTAGCAGCAGCAACGATAAATTCTTTTACATAATTTTTGAAAGTACCATTACCATTCTTATCGAGTTTTAGAACACGACCTAGAGAGTCACGTAATTGTAAGTTATTTACGTAATCAGGGAAGTGTTCACTAAGCATTTTGGAGTATGCTAGATCGTCTGCATTCAAGTTTACACGTTGCATTGTGCGTTGTGGTTGAGCAGGAGTACCGCCTACATTGGCTTGTGGTAATTCACCTGGGGACATAGTCACTTTATTAAAGGACGAAATGCCGTTATAACTCCATTCGTAAGCCATATCAGCTGCATCGAGGTTAGTGATAGGGGCATACGCAGATACTGCGTATACATTAGTTGCCGCGGTAGCTGCACCTAATGCTTGTAAATATGGTTGGAAGTCGGAGCTGTTACCAGTTGCACCTTGTAACAAGGATACACCACCGCCTGCACTTGTACCATTTGTGATAATGCGGTTTGCATTACCTGGCATAGCGGAATCGTTGGCGCGTAAGTAGGCTGTAGCCGCTTGTAAGTCAACGATTACTGCAGGGGCCTTACCGATGAAGTTGCCATCGGAAGCTTTATTGGTACGACCACGTGTAGCAGGGGAAGCTACTACATAACCACGGGATAATGCGTAAAGAACACTGTTAGGCTTACCATTTTCCATTTTTGGAGTCATAGCTTGACTTGGCATATAACCGCCTACCGCATTTGGCATGAAGATAGGGGCTGTTTGGGTGTTGTAACCGTTGATAGTGCCGTTGTTGAAATATTCCTCTGGTACATAAATGTTCATGTATTGCTGATCTATGTCGATTGGATTAGCCACGTAAGGGATATACTCGAAGGCGCGATATTTGATTTCCTTATTATCTACTGTCGTAGACATAGATTCGTAATTTTTCGCGTCAAAGGCAAGGCTAATTTTTGCAGATGCATTGGCTTGTAATGGTGGATCCATTGGTTGGGAAAGAATATTTTTCTCTTCTGTTACAGAAGAGCCTTTTGTAGAGGCTGTATTACGAGCATCTACATAAGATTGCGGTAATTTACTTTCTTGAACCTGTTTAGTCTCTGCCTCAGATTTAGCTTTTGCTTCGGCTTCAGATTCAGCTTTAGCTTTTGCCTCGGCTTCAGCTTGCGCTTTAGCTGCAGCATCTGCTTCTGCTTTAGCTTTTGCCTCAGCTTCAGTTTGCGCTTTAGCAGCAGAGTCCGCTTCTGCTTTAGCTTTTGCCTCTGCTTCAGCCCGAGCTTTAGCTGCAGCTGCCGCTTCTTCTTTTGCTAGTTGTTCAGCAGCTAAACGTTCTTGTTCTTCTTGGATTGCAGCTTGTCTTGCAAGTTCCGCTTGTTTAGCAGCAATACGTTCTTGCTCTGCCTTAATAGCAGCTTCGCGTTCTGCTTTAGCTTTCTCGGCCGCGATACGCTCTTGTTCAGCTTTTAAAGAGGCTTGCCGTTGAGCCTCAGCTTGTTGAGCAGCAATACGTTCTTGTTCTGCTTTAATAGCCGCTTGACGTTGAGCTTCAGCCTGTTGAGCAGCAATACGTTCTTGTTCTGCTCTAATAGCTGCTTGTCGTTCGGCTTCGGCTTTAGTGGCAGCTTCGGCACGTTGGCGAGCTGCTTCTTCAGCAGCTAAGCGTTCTTCTTCAGCTTGTTGAGCGAGGATACGCTCACGTTCAGCTTTTAAAGCCGCTTGGCGTTGAGCTTCCGCTTGTTGAGCGATGATACGTTCTTGTTCTGCTTTAATAGCTGCTTGACGTTGAGCTTCTGCTTGTTGAGCGGCTAAACGTTCTTGCTCAGCTTTAATAGCCGCTTGACGTTGAGCTTCCGCTTGTTGAGCGGCTAAACGTTCTTGCTCAGCTTTAATAGCCGCTTGACGTTGAGCTTCGGCTTGTTGAGCGGCAATACGCTCTTGTTCAGCTTTAATAGCCGCTTGGCGTTGAGCTTCCGCTTGTTGAGCGGCTAAACGTTCTTGCTCAGCTTTAATAGCTGCTTGGCGTTGAGCTTCAGCTTGCTGAGCCGCGATACGTTCTTGCTCTGCTTTAATAGCCGCTTGGCGTTGAGCCTCGGCTTGTTGAGCAGCGATACGTTCTTGCTCTGCTCTAATAGCCGCTTGGCGTTGAGCTTCAGCTTGTTGCGCGGCGATACGCTCTTGTTCCGCCTGTTGCTCAGCAATGCGGCGTTGTTCCTCTTGGATACGAATGCGTTCTTGCTCTGCCGCTTGACGGCGTTCTTCTGCAATACGCGCTTGCTCAGCTTGTTGGGCCGCAATACGCTCCTGCTCAGCACGTAAAGCCGCTTGGCGTTGAGCCTCGGCTTGTTGAGCTACAACACGTTCTTGTTCCGCTTGTAAAGTTGATTGCCGTTGGGCTTCTGCTTGTTGCTGCGCTTGTAGTGCCGCTTGACGTTGAGCTTCAGCTTCAGCTTGTTTTTGAGCAAGTTGTTGTTGATCAGCTTGTGATAAATTTTCTTGTTGGGAGGCTTCTTCAGCGGCTAGTTGAGCTAAACGCTCACGCTCAGCTCGTTGGATATCTCGAATTGTAAGCCTCTGTTTTGCTACCACGGCTTTTGTTACTGTAGTATTTGATACAGTTAATGGAGCTATGGATTCTTGTTGAATAACAACAGGTGTACGCTGTACTTGTGTAGTTTGTACTTGTTGCTTACCATCCACTGGTTTCTCTATAGTAACAGGTTCAGTTTTTCGTTGTACATTTATCAAACTGTGCATTGCTAATGTAGGTTCCATGACAGCCTTTGTATCTTTATTGACAACATACTGAGGTTGAGTTTGAACCTGTTGTTGAGAATGCATTGGTACTACTTGTTGCGGTACTGCTTGTAATGGTGTAACTTGTTGAGTTTGTATAGGGCTAACCGTTGCTGGTTGCATCATGTAGGATGGTTGAGGTTGTGCCATCGGTGGTGCTTGTTGTTGTACAATGGTGGCCGGTTGTGGTGTAGTTGGTAAGACTGGCTGAGTTGCCATTGGTTTCACGACTGGAGTTGCTACACTTGTAGTACTTTGTGTCGTTGATTCAGCACTGGTACTCGTACCTACTAAATCATTCATGTTAAGTGTAGGCTCGGCATGGGCAACACCACCCAACGCAGCTGCGGCAAGAAATGCAGCAGTAACCTTACAATTTTTGGATGACTTCATGAATTAGTTCTCCGAACTAGATTTCTAATAATAATTTATAATTTTAAAGTTAATTAATATTTATATAGTTTAACATAAATTGATGTAATTGTACAATTTTGAGGATTTGCTTCCACTTTTGAAAGTAGTTTTGATCATGAATTATAAAATAATATTAATTATTTTTGAATATAAGAAAAGGACTAGATCACCTATACTTCTGAACTGTTGTTCCAAAACTGTGTCCAATTTTAGGTCAGTTCAGAATACGTATATTCTAGTCCTTTTACTATATCTACTGGTGTGACACCAGCTTTCACCATCGATAAGAGTCAATAATCAATCATCAGCCATCAATCATATATAAGCTATAATTGATAGTTAATTTTAATGGTCTATTTAGTGATACTATTTTTTAAACTTGGCTTTACAAGTGCTAAGATGAAGCAAGCCACAATGGAACCGATTGCGATGGATGCAAGGTAAAGAAGTGGATTACCAATTGTTGGTACTACGAAGATACCGCCATGTGGAGCGCGTAGTGTGCATTCGAAGAACATGGATAATGCACCAGCTGTACCAGCACCGATGATGCAAGCTGGCAATACGCGAACTGGATCAGCAGCTGCAAATGGGATAGCCCCTTCTGTGATGAAGGAAAGGCCCATGATGTAGTTTGTGATACCAGATTTGCGTTCAGCCTCTGTGAAGCGGCTAGGGAAGAATGTAGTACAAAGAGCGATTGCCAATGGAGGAACCATACCGCCTGCCATTACAGCAGCCATGATACCGTATTCGCCAGTTGCAAGAGCACCAGTACCGATAACATAAGCCGCTTTGTTTACAGGACCACCCATATCAACGGACATCATAGCACCAAAGATAAGACCTAACAATACGCGGCTAGTTGTGCCCATGGATTGCAAGGAGTCCATTAACCAGTGGTTAAGTGCGGATACAGGAGGATTGATGATAAAGGTAATAGCGATTCCGATGAACAATACGCCAAGTACAGGGTAGAAGAGAACCGGTTTTGTACCTTCTAATGCTTGAGGCAAACCAGATACTAATTTCTTAACTAATAATACCAAATAACCTGCTGCGAAACCGGCAATCAATGCACCTAGGAAACCAGAGCCGCCTTGGTTAGCTAATAAGCCGCCAACGAAACCAGCTACAAGACCTGGACGGTCCGCAATACTCATAGCGATGTAACCCGCTAATACTGGTAACATGAAGCCAAAGGACGCGCCACCGATTTGCATTAAGAAAGCCGCAAGAGGTGTACCGGAACCAAAGTTTTTAGGATTTGCTGGATCGAATACGTCGAATAAGAAGGCGAGGGCAATCAAGATACCGCCACCGATAACAAACGGCAACATGTGAGAGACGCCGTTCATCAAATGTTTGTAGATTTGGCGACCGAAGTTATCTGCCGCATCGAATGCACCTACTGCGCCATTTTTGTCGGATTGGGAAGCGTGATATACAGGTGCTGTACCAGCCATAGCTTCACGCAATAATTCTTCAGCTTTATTAATACCATTCGCTACCTTAGTTTGAATCATAGGTTTACCGTCAAAGCGTGCCATTTCTACTTGACGATCGGAAGCTACGATAATGCATTTAGCATGTGCAATTTCTTCTGCTGTAAGAGCGTCTTTAACGCCAGAAGCACCGTTTTTTTCTACTTTTAAGGAGATGCCCATTTCTTTAGCTTTGCGTTCTAAAGATTCTGCAGCCATGTAGGTATGTGCGATGCCAGTAGGACAGCCTGTAACGGCTAGTAGATCATAATGCGGGTTATCTACAGAAATCTTAGGTGCCACCTTTTCAATTGCTTCTGCAGCCTTTGCTTCGATAGCGCCAGTAATACTTGTTGCTTTTGGATCCTCTGCTGTTTTGATAAACCCTTCTACAGATGGATCAAAGTTGCCTTGCTCTTTAGCTGTTACGAGTTCCAAGAAACGTTCTACCGTTGGAGCTGCGATAAGAGCTTCTTTGAAATCAGGGTCGATCACCATTGTTGCTAACTGACTCAATACCTCTACATGAGTGTCAGATGCGCCTTCTGGAGCAGCAATCATAAAGAATAGGCGAGATGGTTGACCATCAAGTGCTTCAAAATCCACACCGTTAGGCACGACCATAGCAGCGAGGCCTGCTTCTTTTACGCCTGCAGATTTAGCATGTGGTGTGGCGATACCATCACCGAGACCCGTAGAACCTGACTCTTCTCGAGCAAAGACAGCTGTTAAGTACTCACCTTTATCGATGAGGTTGCCGCCTTTTTCCATCAATTCACCTAAGGTGTAAATGGCATCAGCCTTTGTGACAGGATCTGCATTCAGCAAAATAGATTGAGGTTTTAATAAATCAGTGATTTGCATATGTGTACTCCTTGATGCAAATAAAAAATAAAATTATTTAACTCGTATTTGTGAAAGTAGTGTTTCTACTTCTTCAAGGGTTGCGAGGTTTTCAGAGTAGGCAGAGGCAGATCCACTGGAGATGCCCCAGTAGAGCGCCTCTTGTAATTTACCTGTCTTTTCATAGCCCGTAATAAAGCCAGCGACCATGGAATCGCCAGCGCCTACGGAATTTACGAGTATACCTTTAGGGGCAGGACTCGTGTATACAGTGCCGTCAGCAGCGACCAAGATAGCTCCATCACCAGCCATGGAGATGAGCACGTGTTGTGCACCTTTCTCTTGTAATGCTTTGGCAGCTTCTACAAGGTCATCCTTTGTAGCGAGAGTGCGACCAAAGATTTCGCTAAGCTCGTGATTATTTGGCTTAATTAAGAATGGTTTATAAGGCAAGACTTTTGTGAGTAGATCTTTTGTAGCATCTACTACGATGCGGATGTTTTTATGTTGTAAGCGATCCATAATGAGTTCGTACATATCGCTTGGTAGACTAGAAGGAATGCTCCCAGCAAGGATTAAGGTGTCCTTTTCGGTCAACGCATCGAGTTGTTTGTATAGAGCTTCTAATTCGTCGGCACCAATGATTGGGCCGCGGCCGTTAATCTCTGTTTCCTCATCAGAGGCTTTTACTTTAACATTGATGCGGGTTAATCCTTCGCGAAGTCGGATGAAATCTTCTTTCACGCCGAATTTCTTGAGTTGTGTTACGATTTCTTCGCCTGTAAACCCTGCGATGAAGCCGAGTGCTGTCGTATCCATGCCAAGATTATTGAGCACGATAGATACGTTGATACCTTTGCCGCCACCGAGAACGTATTCTTGGATGGTACGATTAATAGTACCCGTCTTGAGGTGATCAAGGCGCACAATATAATCGAGAGCTGGGTTAAAGGTAATAGTGTAAATCATACAATTTCCCCTTTTGAGATATTACTAATTAGCGTATGATCGGTTGATCTTGCTTCCGTAAGCGTAACCAATAGATGAGTGGTACTAGATATAGGAAGAAGGCAAATGGTACGTAACCTGCGGAACTTGTACCCATCATGACAACGGGCACGTAGGCAGCGATATTCCACGGTTGCAATGGAGCAATGAGGATGCCGCTATTTTCAAAGTCTAGCATCACATCTTCGTCTTGAATACCCCGTTGAGCGTAGGTAATACGCATAATAGAGTGCGTCATAACTACCGCAATAGCTTGGCTGCATCCAACCGCACCTGTTAAAAAGGCAAGGCCTATGTTGGCTGCAAATACATCACTTCTAGTTTTAGCACGTTCTAATAGCTGTCTCACATCGTTCCAGAAGCCAACCCCTTCAAGCATGCCTGAAATGGCAGTAGCCATGAAAATCGAAAGGGTAGGGATAAACATCGTTTGTAGACCGCCGCCATGAATGATATCAGCTAGTGGATTGTAGTGCGGTAGTTCAAAGCCCGTTAAGGTATACCATCCCAACTCAGAAATGGTGGCTCCTTGATTTGTATAAGCTAGAATTGCCGCTGCTAATGCACTGAGTCCGATAGGCCAACGGATAGATACTTTCAAAGGCAGTAGACCAATGACGATGATGACTGGAATCCATAATGTCCAATCGATGTTGAAAATAAAGTGAATTGTATCGGATAGTAAACTATTTTCGTAATTGAGTGGGTACCACTGAGATAGTAATAGATACAGCACTGTAGAGATGATGAGTGCTGGAATACCATCTTTAAACATGATGGGAATATTCGTCGATACCTTTGTATGGGTTAAGGCTGCTACAAGAGACGCACTAGAGGATAGTGGACCGTTTCGATCACCAAAGTAAGCACCTGCAATAATGGCACCAGCTACGATATTTTCTGGAATACTTCCAGCTCTTGCCATCATGATGAGTACGATGCCTATCGTGCCTACAGTGCCTAGTGCGGTGCCTAACAGCATGCTCACGGCAGCTGTTATTAAAAAGGCACAGACGATAAAGATAGACGGATCAATCAAATCGATACCTGTGGTGATGATCATAGGGATAACGCCTGCTGCTTGCCACATGGCGATGAGCCAACCGATAAGAAGGAAGATTTGCATCACTACGATAGATGTTTTCGCACCTGTCCAAGATAGGTTTAATAATTCTTTTAGTGCATATCCTTTGCGATAGAACACGTAGGCCATGATGCTCCATACGA
Source organism: Veillonella parvula DSM 2008 (assembly GCF_000024945.1). NCBI lineage: Bacteria > Bacillati > Bacillota > Negativicutes > Veillonellales > Veillonellaceae > Veillonella > Veillonella parvula. The sequence continues at coordinate 1,791,174 of NC_013520.1, read as the reverse complement.
CAATCAAGGCATAACCAATAGCGATGCTATTGGCTACGGCGATGAGGATGACGAGAATGGATGCAAGTAGTCCCAAAAGGGACTCTATATTCCGTGGCATGAGGGTGCGACCCTGTTGGTACCTTAGGAACGCATTTAATATAAGCTGTAACCACTTCATTTTAATCGATAGGAAGTTCTGTTTCGAAGACTTCCTCAGCCGGGCCTGTCATGAGCACCGTGCCATCCTCCAAGTATGAAATATGCAATGTACCTAAATAGAGTTCCACATCTACTTCGCGACCTGTTAAACCCTTTTCAAAGGACATAATGGCAGAGGCACAAGAGCCTGTTCCACAAGCTAAGGTAGCACCAGCGCCGCGCTCCCAAGTGCGCACCTTGATATGTTTGTCATTTACTACTTCAATGTAGTTTACATTTGTGTTAGCAGGGAAGGCATCGTGTTTTTCAAGGATTGGGCCTTGTGTTGTAACAGGGGCCTTTGTAATGTCGTCGATGAATACCTCCGTATGAGGCACGCCGAGCAATACGGAGCTTACCGTTACGGTCTCACCGTTTATATCGAGGTCTACGTCGATAACCTTATCCATGTTTACATTCATAGGAATGTCTTGGGCCTTGAAGAATGGTTTGCCCATGTCTACAGTAACTTGTGTGACTATTCCGTTTTCGATAGTCAAGGTAGGCTTCATTACGCCTGCCAAGGTTTCGATAGTGAAAGTCTCCTTCGTTGTTTCACCGTGTTCATAAGCGTATTTGGCAAAGCACCGAATCGCATTACCGCACATTTCTGCTTCACTACCATCGGAGTTGATGATGCGCATGCGCACATCACAGGTTTCGGAAGGTACTAGGATGGCAAGACCATCGGCACCAATACCCGTACGACGATCGCAAAGGCGAATGGCGAGGTCTGTGTAGTCTTTAGAAGTCCCTTGTGGGTCGGCAAAGAGGATGAAATCATTACCGAGACCATGCATTTTTGTTAATTTCATAAAGTCTCCTATCAATAAGTAAGACTTTCACCATGAAGCCCGTGAAAGTCTCATATGTATATTATTATATATTCTATATTATAATATTATATCATAAATAGGCCTTAAGCATGGCATGGAATCGTATAAATTTATAGCAAAATAAAGGGAAAATAAGGAAAGCTTACAGCGTTTATTAAGAGTTATAATAAAATAAAAATGCCCCATGTGGGACGGTTATTTAAGGGGATATAGGTATTTGGATTACTTTATTGTTTAACCGAGAAATGATAAAATAAAAAGTAATGTAGCTAATCGTAATAGAAAGAGGAACACATATGCGAATTCAAGGGATTTCTGGATCTCGTGGCGTTGCAGTAGGCAATGTATATAGATATATTCAAGAGGAAATTGTCATTCCTGATTACACTGTAGCGGAAGACAAGGTAGAAGAAGAAATTAGTAAGTTTGCAACTGCTATGGCATCTACCTTAAAACAATTGGATACTATTCGTAAAAAAGCGTTGGATGAAATGGGACCAGAAGAGGCGGCTATTTTTGAAGCGCACATGCAAATTGCTCAAGACCCATCCTTGTCTGACGGAATTAAATCCCTTGTTGAGTCTAGCCATATGAACGTGGTAGCGGCCACGTCTCAAACAATTGAAAGCTTTGCCAATATCTTCCTTGGTATGGAAGATGCCTACATGCGTGAACGAGGTGCAGATATTAAAGATATCGGCGATCGTTTGATGCGCAATATATTAGGTATGAATCCTCGCGGTTTATCACATATTTCTGGCGAAGTTATCTTGGTGGCTCATGATTTGGCACCATCTGATACGGCCTCCCTCGATAAAAATGTGGTAAAAGGCATTGTCACTGCGGCGGGTGGTCCTACATCTCATGCGGCTATCATGGCTCGTACACTCGAAATTCCCGCTGTTATGGGAGTCGGCGATATTGAAAGTTTCGCTGATGGCGACAAAGCAGTCGTTCTTGGTACCGATGGTATCGTAGAAATCAATCCATCTGATGCGGATTGGACGGAGTATACAAATCAAGCGTTGGCGTTCCAAGAGGAATTAAAACGGTTGCGCGAATCTGCTAATCTTGAAGCTACCACCACTGATGGTCACCATGTAGAGTTATTCGGTAACATCGGGAAGGCAAAGGACGCTAAACATGCGCTCACTATGGGTGCACAAGGTATTGGTTTGTACCGTACAGAATTCCTTTACATGGAAAACGATGAATTACCTGCAGAAGATGTACAATTTGAAGAGTATAAAAAGGTAGCCCAAGAGATGAAAGGGCAACCGGTTATCATCCGTACCATGGATATCGGTGGCGACAAGGAATTAAAATGCCTTGATTTGCCAAGTGAAATGAACCCATTCCTCGGTTATCGTGCCATTCGCATTTCTTTAAATCGTCCAGATATCTTTAAGGTACAATTGCGTGCCTTGTTACGAGCTAGTGCATTTGGTGACATTCACATTATGTATCCTATGATTGCTTCCGTTGAGGAAGTGAAACAAGCGAATGATATGCTTAGTGAATGTAAGACGGAGCTGGCGGCTGAAGGAAAGGATTTTAACAAGGATATCAAGGTTGGCATCATGATCGAAGTACCAGCGGCAGCTGTTATATCTCCAATCCTTGCTAAATATGTAGACTTCTTTAGTATCGGTACGAATGATCTTTGCCAATACACATTGGCAGTAGACCGTATGAACGAAGCAATCGGTAGCTTGTATCAACCATTGCATCCAGGCGTGTTACGTCTTATTAAGCATGTCATTGACGCTAGTCATGAGCAAGGTAAATTTACAGGTATGTGTGGTGAGCTTGCTAGTGATCCTGTGGCGACCATGATTCTATTAGGTCTTGGCCTCGACGAATTCTCCATGACTGCTTCTTCGATTCCTCTTATTAAAAATATCTTGCGTTCTGTTTCCAAAGCAGAATGTGAAGAGGTGGCAAATAAAGCACTTACTATGGACACAGCAGAAGAAATTACAGAATACGCTAAATCTGTATTAGCTGAAAAAGGTTTACTATAATCCAGTTTTGCCTTAAATAGAATCATTATATAGCAAATAAGATGTAATATACTTGAATTGAAATACTTGATATTGATACAATATATCTATTAGAACGTATGAGATAGGCTCTGCCTATCGAGATAGAAAGAGGTTATCATGAAAGAATTAACAGTAGAAATTACTAACGAATCTGGTTTACATGCTCGTCCTGCTACAGCCTTCACACAATTGGCTGCTAAGTTTGCTTCTAAAGTGACTATTGCTGCCAATGGCAAAACAGCGGATGCTAAGTCTATCTTAACTGTATTGACTTTGGGTGCTACAAAAGGTACATCCGTTATATTGACTGCTGACGGTGCTGACGAAGATGATGTACTCGCTGCATTGGGCGAATTCTTAACAACTAACCACGATTAATATTGGGGTAATAAAAAGGACCCTACATTTTGAACTGCACCTCCCAAAATTATGTCTAATTTTTGGGTGCAATTCATTTGTAGAGTCCTTTTTTATTTACCCATATTTGCAAAGCGCTCTACAGCTTTTGTAAAGTCGCTAATGGTTTTTTCTACGTCACCATGTTCGATACCATCTCGTACGCAGTGGTTGATATGTCCTTCAAGAATTACTTGTCCTACTTTATGTAGTGCAGATTTAGCTGCATTAATTTGGCTCAACACATCTTCGCAGGGAATGTCTTCTTCAATCATTCGATCAATAGCTTGCACTTGACCTAAGATTTTACGCAATCGACGATGCAGATTTTCTGAATCCATACACTGTTTCATATTACTCCTCCATAGGCATGTTTTTATCATCTCATATATTATACTCTATTTAAAGTTTTTAATACAACTTAATAAGTATAACTAATATGCATTAATCGGTATTTATAGATATATAGTATCGTGCCGTTATTAAGATATATTAAATATATTTGTAGTATGAGTGGACGTAAAAACTAGTGTTTTACATATCTTCTTCTTGATTGATGTGATACAATACATTTAATATACTTTATATTTGTATATGTATATAAGGTATTGTATAGATGGCTAGATTATAAACCTATGTTTACATGTGTTTATATTATAGACCTTTAAGAAATAGGTGAAAGAAATGAAAGTATTTCGCTACCTTCGAAACCTGGTTGTATTCGTGGTGGTCATGATTTTGGCTATGTTTATCTATGACGGATACCATAGCTTTCAAGGGACAAATCGTGAGAGTAAAGTTCATACACTTGTTGAAAAACAAATAGAACAAAGTGAAGACACGCTCAGTCGTACAGATCGAATTATACGACTGTTTACATTTAGAGATAAAGTACAGATAGCTCTTAATCAACGTGTTTCAAAAGAGCATTGGGTGAAAGGGGATGTTATTCCTGAGTATACAAAAAATGCATTAATTGCTATTGAGGATAAGCGGTATTATAAACATGGAGCTATTGATGTACTCGGTATTATTCGCGCCTTGTACACAAATACCATAGCAGGTGAAACGCTGGAAGGCGGTAGTACTATTACGCAACAACTTGTAAAAAATCTGTTCCTTTCCTCGAAGCGCATCATGAGTCGTAAGGTGGAAGAGGCCATCCTCGCTAGCGAGATGGAACATTACTATTCTAAGGAAGAAATTTTAACTATGTATTTGAATACCGTATATTATGGACATGATTACTACGGTATCTACGAAGCCTCTTATGGCTACTTTGGTACGAGTCCCAGTCGATTAACATTGGGGCAAAGCGCTTTACTCGCAGCATTACCTAATGCACCGTCCTATTTAGATCCTTACACGAACTATGAAGGGGCTAAAGCTCGACAAAAGCTGGTGCTCGAACAAATGGTAGACCAAGGCATGATTACACAAGCAGAAGCAGACTATGCGTATGAACAGGACTTAGAGCTTGTGGAAGAATAAAAAATATATATAAGAAGCAAATCCTTGTTAGTTAAATTAAATTGGCTAACAAGGATTTTTTTGTTACATTAGTGATATCAATAATAAACTTTCACAAGTGTTTTACTGTTAGGAGATTGTGTATTGGATAATGTTGTACTAAAACAGTATGAGCAAGGTAATTTTTCCTCTATTTATATAGGAGCAAAACCTATTATTAAGTTTGCCATGCTTAGACTTGAGAATTTTATATCTTATTATTTGAGGGGACCCGGAGGATTAGACTATAAATCTGAGGTTCATGATGTTGAGTCCTATGCTCGTGAAATTTTTTATATTGAACAGGCTGATGCTAATAAAATAGAAAACTGGATAGTTTATTACGATGATGAACATAATTGTATGGACATTAGACATTGCTTTTGGAACAAAGCGTTAGATAGAGAACAAATAATGAATGATGAGTCTTTGCGAGTTGCTGTTAGAGAGCAATGCATTGTGGATTCAATCCCACATATTCAAAATGAGACCGTTATAGGTGTAAATGAAATAGATAAAAATAATATTTTAAATACTATAAATGCCTTCGATATAGCGATATCTGAGATGAATATATTAAAGCTATTTAGCAATGTAGACTATAGTACAGGTGATTATAGAATTTCTAGGTCTTATGATTTAGATGTTCGTATTGAAGCGATTATTAATGAAGCTCAAAATGAGCTTTACTCGGTTATAGGTGAAATTCAGTCTTTAATAGTTAATACTTTAAAAGCATCAATAAATACAACTACAGATTATAAGGTAGCTTTAGATTACCAGTTTTCACCTATTGATATTGTTTGAATGCACATAACCTATCGTGGGAATTAAAAACTATGAAAATAACTATTAACGGGAAACGAAATATTGAATTTTACTTTTTAATGATTGCATTAGGAACAATTCAAGCCTATAGATATAATTGTATTAACTTAAATATATTAGAGTCATTATTTTATAGGATGGATATGTTAGAACTAATCGATGAAATGAGTTTATCATCTGAACTTAAGGAAATTATATTTCAAGGTATGGCACTAGAGGATGTTGAGTCGTGGGTTGGAGGTGTAATTCCGACTACATTATTAGTGGATACTATAAATAGTATAGATTTTGAGTGCAAAGCTTTGTTGCTCAGTCCAGTATATCGCGCTTGCTTTGATTCTTTTAATTTATTTGAGGTGGTGAATAAAGAAGCAGAAAGTCTTACAATTGATTTTGACTCCTTATTAAGCTTTGAGTACGTTAATACTGTTTTCTTATTAGGTTATACTTTGTTTTTGGCAGAACTTGATGATTACTTTAATGATGTGTTTCTTGTTCTTAAAGAGAATATTCTTCAGAATATTAAGGTGTTAGACTTCGAATATTCTGATGAATTTAATGAAGTTATCCAGCAATTTGATAGAATTGACATTGATAATGATGTATTAAATATCAAACGGCAGAAAATACATCTAAATATAATAGAAATAAATATTAGAGATTATTTTTATTGCGTCCCAAAGAATAAAGTAGATGTTAACTTTACTTTTAGTAAAGTTAATGAATTAACATATCATGTGATTTCTAATGAGGATACCCGTATAAATTAATATAGTGTTAGTATTTATTTCGTAGTAAGAAATTAAGCTATATCTGATTTTAGATTACTCGATAAAGCTTTTTATGTTTTTTAGTTCGGTTTCGAAATATATTATTGAATTGTATAAAAATAATACTTGCATTTATAATTATACAGGTGTATACTATTTTTTGTCAGAAGGAGAAAATGCCTGTCGGGATAGAAAATACCACGGTGCTTTCACAATTATCTGATATTGTATTGATTATATGAGTCTAAATAGATAGTGGTTTATGAGGTGTTATCATGGGTAAAGCAAATAAAGTAGTACTCGCATATTCTGGTGGCTTAGATACTTCTGTTATCATTCCTTGGTTAAAAGAAAATTATGGCGCTGAAGTTATTGCTGTGTGTGTAGACTTGGGCCAACCTGAGGATTATGATGCAGTTGAGAAAAAAGCAATCAAATCTGGCGCATCTAAAGCGTACATCGTTGACGCTAAGGAAGAGTTTGTAAAAGATTATGTATGGCCTACAGTAAAAGCTGGTGCGATCTACGAAGGTAAATATTTATTAGGTACATCCTTTGCTAGACCTTTAATCGGTAAAATCCTTGTAGATATTGCAAAAAAAGAAGGCGCTGATGCAATCGCTCATGGTGCGACTGGTAAAGGTAATGACCAAGTTCGTTTTGAGTTGACTATCAAAGCATTAGCTCCTAACATGAAAATCATTGCTCCTTGGAGAGAATGGGATTTGAAATCTAGAACAGATTGCATGGAATATGCTGCTAAACACGATATTCCAGTTGTAGCTACAAAATCTCACCCATATTCTATGGACCAAAACGTATGGCATTTGTCCCATGAAGGCGGCGATCTTGAAAATCCAGCAAATGCGCCTAAAGATGATGTGTACTTGGTAACACATACTCCTGAACAAGCTCCAGATGAAGCTGGTTATGTAACTGTATCCTTCAAAGAAGGTGTACCTGTAGCTGTAGATGGTCAAGAAGGTACTCCATTACAAATATTAGAAAAACTCAACGAAATCGGTGCACACTATGGTGTAGGCGTTGTAGATATCGTCGAAAATAGATTGGTAGGTATGAAATCTCGTGGTGTTTATGAAAACCCAGGTGGCTCTATCATCATGTATGCTCACAGAGAACTTGAATACCTTTGCCTCGACAGAGCTACATACCACTACAAAGAACTCATTGCTAACAAATACGCTGAACTCGTATATGATGGCATGTGGTTTGCACCATTGATGAACGCGTTACAAGCGTTTGTTGATGAAACTCAAAAAACTGTAACTGGTGAAGTAAAACTTAAATTGTACAAAGGAAATATCATTTCTGCGGGCAGCACTTCCCCATATTCCTTGTACAGCGAAGATTTCGTAACATTTGAAGAAGATGATGTATACGATCAATCTGATGCAGAAGGCTTCATTAACTTGTTCGGTTTACCTCTCAAAATTAATGCACTGATGAAAGAGAAAGCAGGTAAATAATGGCTAAATTGTGGGGCGGGCGTTTCACAAAAGGCACTGATAAAGCGGTAGAGGATTTTACATCCTCTATCGCTTTTGATGCGCGGATGTACGCCGAAGATATTGCAGGTAGCAAGGCGCATGCGACTATGCTGGCAAAACAAAATATTATCTCCGACGCAGATCGAGATGCAATTTTAGCAGGTTTAACAAAGATTAAAGGGCAAATCGATAAAGGAGAATTCCCATTTTCTGTAGCTCTTGAAGATATTCATATGAATATTGAAAAGCGTTTAACTGATGACATCGGTGAAGCGGGTGGTCGTTTGCATACCGGCCGTAGCCGTAATGACCAATGCGCAGTAGACTTGCACATGTACGTGCGTAAAGCTGTTGTGGAAATGGGTGAACTCATCGTAGATATGCAGAAGGCTCTCATTGAAACAGCTGAAAAATATAGTGACGTTATCATGCCTGGCTATACGCACTTACAACGTGCTCAACCTGTATTATTTGGTCATCATATGATGGCGTATTTCTCCATGCTAGAACGAGACTTTGATCGTTTGTTGATGGTATTCAAACATGCGGATATCATGCCACTTGGTGCAGGTGCGTTAGCAGGTTCTACATACGGCATTGATCAAACGTATACGCAAAAGCTCTTAGGTTTCTCCCGTATTTACGAAAATAGCATGGATGCCGTATCTGACCGTGACTACGTAGTTGAATTCTTGTCCTTTGCATCTTTAGTGATGATGCACTTGAGTCGTCTTAGCGAAGAGTTGATCTTGTGGTCTACCAATGAGTTCAATTTTATTGAACTTGATGATGCTCACTGCACGGGCTCTAGTATTATGCCGCAAAAGAAAAATCCTGACGTTTGCGAGCTGGTTCGTGGTAAAACAGGCCGTACCTATGGTCATTTGTTAGGCCTTTTAACAACTTTGAAAGGCTTGCCTCTTACATACAACAAGGATATGCAAGAGGATAAAGAAGGTATCTTCGATGCTATTGATACAGTACACTTCGCATTGTCCATTAATGCGGCTATGATTCGTGGTATGAAGGTCAATGGGGCTCATATGAAAGCAGTCCTTGATGACGACTTTTCTAATGCTACGGATATGGCAGATTATCTTGCGAAGAAAGGTGTCCCATTCCGTGAAGCCCATGAAATCGTAGGTAATGCGGTGCATCATTGCATCGAAAAAGGTTGTGTACTCCTTGATCTATCCGTAGAGGACTTCAAAGCTATTTCCAACCATTTTGATGCAGATATTCTTGACGCTATCTCCATCGAAGCTTGTGTTGCAGGTCGTAATAACTACTCTGGTACGGCTCCGGAATGTGTGGAACGACAACGTAATAATGGTAAAATTATTATCGCTGCTGAGGAAAAGCAAATTGCTGAATGGAAAGCAATCGTTGAATCTGTACAAGAGTAGAGCTTAGTGCGGAATAAGCAGTAGATAAAAATAAAGAATAGTTATCAATAAAATCTGGAAAAATAAGATCGATATACATATAAGGATTTCATTAAGGGTCTAATATTGCCCATTATACTTATATGTATATCGATTTTTTATTTAAAAGCTAGACGATACCTATAAAGCCCAAAATTCTAATTGATAATCCACTATTAAAATGATGTATTTACATGTACATATATAGTGGACTGTGAGAGAATAATAGTCTTGTACTAGAACACTATAACCGTGATAGATAGGAAAAATTACATCTATACACAGAATAAAATGGGGTAAAAATATACTTTGCCACGATTAAAATGAGTTCTGTTCGATTTTGATGATAAATTACCTATGATTTATTCAATTCGTGTAATATGCCTTGTCCGCCAATAAAGTACTTTTATTTTGGTTTCATAGGTGTTATTATTTAACTCGTAATAAGAATAAAAACGGTAAATTCACATTCAAGCCCATCACAGCACGAACTGAATTTACTTAGCGGTATATATATTTTAAGTGAATTATGGACGAGAAAAAATTCACCTTAGTGAAAGGGGATTGATACATGAAAACCACCGCTAAAAAAATGTCTGTATTCCAGCTAACCACAATGGTAGCAGCCAATATGCTAGGAGCTGGGATCATTATGTTACCAACTAATTTGGCTCAAGTTGGTACTATTTCAGTTTTATCTTGGCTCGTGACAGCTGTGGGTGCGCTTTTATTAGCGTATATTTTTGCTCAAGCGGGTATGTTCTCCCAAAAACAAGGGGGCATGGGCGGTTATGCAGAACATCGCTTCGGTAAAACTGGACATTTTATGGCGAGCTATGCTTACAGCATATCTCTCATCATTGCTAATATCGCCATCGCGGTATCTGCCGTAGGTTATGGCGCAGCTTTCTTTGGTGTTGACCTCAATGCGACACAAACAAGTCAGGTAACAATTGTGCTCTTGTGGTTTGCAGCGATTCTAAACTTCAGAGGGAATCGTTTCACAGGTCGACTCAGCAATATGACTATTTGGGGCTCTATTGTTCCGGTTTTATTAATCGGTACAATCGGCTGGTATTGGTTTGATCCATCTATTTATTGGGCGGCATGGAACCCAAATGATCTTCCGCTTTATGATGCGGTAAAACAATCTATTTCCCTAACTTTATGGGGCTTCCTAGGATTTGAGTCCGCAGCGGCTAATGCTGATGCTGTTGAGAATCCAAAGAAAAACGTACCTATCGCAACTGTGGCGGGTACATTAGCAGTGGCAGTGGTTTATATCTTGTCCACAAACGTTATGGCAGGTATTGTGCCTAACGTTGATTTATTAAATTCTAATGCACCATTCGGTTTGACATTCGTATACATGTTCAATGATACTATTGCGAACATCGTTATGGCCGCTATGGTTATTTCTTGCTTTGGTGCTTTACTTTGTTGGCAATTCACATTGTCCCGTGTATTCAAAAGCGCAGCAGAACATGGTTACTTCCCTAAAATATTCGCCCGTGTAAATAGCAAAGATGCTCCTGTTCGTGGCGTATTGATTTTACTCGCTGTTGAAACATTACTTACTTTATTCACTGCAAGCGAATCCTTGCGTGAGCAATTTGAAATCTTAGTAAACTTAGCGGTTGTAACTAACGTAGTACCGTATGTATTGTGCATCTTGGCAGTACCTACAATGATGCGTATGGCTGGCGTAGCTGAAAGTCGTATTAAACGCTCTAATTACTTGTTCGGTATAGGCGTTCTTTATTGTCTATATGCAATCTACGCATGTGGTTTTGATGCTATGGTAGGTAGCGCAGTGGCAGTAAGCATAGGTTTAGTGATTTATGTTTTGCGTAAAGCGTGGGATACACGCAGAGCACACCGCTTACAACAAAGTATTGATTAACTGAATACATCTCGTCTTATTAGAGGCTGTTACCTTGTAACAGCCTCTTTTTTATACTGCTAATAATAAACTAAACTTATAATTGATGAGGGTATAATGGGGAATATCTTAAAGAGTATTTTGTTTATTGATATATTTATTGCTATGTATAAAAAAAATTATGATACTATTCTTATTATCATAAAATTATATATATACAGTTGTATGCAGTTAATACAGTAAAAAATCATTATTATTAGTTAATTTATATAACTTTATACAGGATTGTGAACTTAATCGCTAATTGATATTTTTTATTAGTATAAAAATTATATTGAGAAACCACGATATACACATACCCCTAAGGGGTATGTGTATTGTAAATATAATGTTAATATAGTATATTTATAATCGATAAAAATGAATGAACTAGTGAGTGTCGGTATTTACCGAGCGTAAAAGAGGAAAATGGGTGAAAAACCCATACTATGCAAATAGCTGTAATGAGGAGCAAGGTTTCATTATAGGGTCACTGGGAAACTGGGAAGGCCGAAATGTTGCGATGAATCAGAGTCAGAAAGCCTGCTCTAAAGGCATGGTATGCATATACCGTGCTTAATTTAGGTTAGTCGGGCGACTAGCCTTTTTTCGTTCCCTAGCTTTTAAGCTTCACCGCTATATAAAAAAGCTAGTACCATTAGTTTGTCATTTGAATTGTTGTTAGTGTTTAGAGAGTTTAGGAGGCGCCTATGGGCAAACGCTTTGTCAAACAATTGGGGCAATTTATTGTTACCTTGTTTGGCATTACATTTTTGACATTTTGTCTCACCTATTTAGCACCAGGTGACCCGGTAACGATGCTACTTGAAACGGCAGATACTATCGTATCTCAGGAACTTATCGATGAAACTCGAGCTCAGCTTGGGTTAGATAAACCGTTTGTAGTGCAGTATGCAAACTGGGTCGTCAATGCGGCACAAGGTGATTTAGGGATGAGTTATTCTGCTAAAAAGCCAGTAGTAGATCGTATGTTGGAGGCGTTACCTGGCACATTGATGTTGGCTGGGACGGCTTTGGTCTTTACACTGCTTTACGCATTGCCGGCAGGGATCATAAGTGCCTTAAATCGTAATAAGTGGGTTGACTATGTATTAAGATCATTATCATTTGTAGGTGTATCTATGCCAACGTTCTGGTTAGGCCTTGTACTGATTTACATTTTCGGTCTTAAATTAGGCCTTGTACCGATTGCATCCTCTCGCGTGACTGCGTCTGGTGTTATTTTGCCAGCTATTACTTTGGCGGTTGTTGTTGGGTCTAAATACATGCGTCAAGTGCGGCTCGTTATCCTTGAGGAAATGCAAAAGGATTATGTTATTGGCGCTCGTGCTCGCGGTGTTAGTGAGATAAAAATTTTATTCGGTCATATTTTACCTAATGCGGTGTTACCACTCATCACTATTCTTGGTGTTGTTATTGGTTGGTTACTAGGTGGTGTGGCAGTCGTAGAAATGGTATTCTCTTGGCCGGGACTTGGGAATATGGCAATTTATGCTATTACCATGCGCGATTATCCATTGATTGAAGGTTTTGTGTTGTGGGTTGCTTTAGCATATATGTGTATTAACGCATTGGTTGATGCATCATATATCTTATTAGACCCTAGATTGAAAAGGGAGAGAGCATAATGGCAGAATTTATTCAAAAACATAAATTGTTCTCTTTCTATAGTGGGTTGATGATTATCATTGTTCTCATCGCTATCTTTGCACCCTGGCTTGCACCGGGGGATGCTTTCACCTCAAATATGAGTCAGGCATTGCAAGCACCAAGCAGCCAACATTGGTTTGGTACAGATAAATTAGGACGTGATGTATTATCTCGTATCATTTATGGTACTCAATTATCCTTGTTCATGGGCGTATCCATCGTCGTTATCATGGTAAGCATTGGTACTATCATCGGTGCTATAGCAGGCTATTTTGGCGGCAAAGTCGAAATGGTCCTCATGCGCCTAGCTGATATTATGTTATCCTTCCCAGGTGTTGTTTTGGCCATCGCTATTGCTGGTATTTTGGGTGGTAGCATTGTGAATACGATTTTGGCTTTATCTGTAGTAGGTTGGGCAAAATATGCTCGTCTAGTACGATCTATGACGTTAAAAGTACGTGGTGAAGAATATGTAACGGCTGCGGTTATGATGGGGGCGTCTACGGCAACTATCTTAAGACGACATATTATTCCTAATATTATGCCTCTTGTTGTTACTACAGGTGCACTTGATATTGGGGCTATCATGATTGAGGTGGCAGGGCTTTCCTTCCTTGGTTTTGGTGCACAGCCACCAACACCTGAATGGGGCCTTATGCTTAACGAAGGCCGCCAGTACTTGCAAACAAGCCCATGGCTTATGGTATTCCCTGGTATGTCGATCTTAATCGTGGTATCTATTTTTAATCTTTGGTCTGACTCCTTACGAGATGTAGTGGATCCAAAAAATCAAGGATAAAATTGTTTTTACCTTCATAAATTTGAATCTTTATCTAGTGAAAGTTTCATTATGACTGGTAAGAAATTATGGTTTTTCCATCACAACTATTTTAGATAGTGATGATGTTAAATGTTTTTATGTTTTACATGTAGTTGTAAAAGGAGATTTTAAATGAAAAAATCTTGGAAAAAGGCTCTTTTAGCAGGTCTTAGCATTGTAATGATGGGTTCCTTCATCGCAGGTTGTGGGTCTGATAATAATGGTGCTGCTAACAAAGATGTATTAAAAGTAGGCGTTACTAACTTCGCATCCACATTAGAACCTACAGAAAACTTCTTCGCATGGGTTGTAATGCGTTATGGCGTAGGTGAAACATTAGCTAAGTTTGACGAGCAAATGAAACCTCAACCATGGATTGCGTCTAAATGGGAGGTATCTCCAGACCATAAAACATGGACTTTCACAATCAATGATAAGGTGAAATTCTCTAATGGTAAAAAAGTTGATGCAGCAGCTGTAAAGGCATCTATTGAACGTGCTTTTGCAAAGTCTAATCGTGCGAAAACATTCTTCGAATATGACTCTATGGAAGCTAATGGTCAACAATTAGTTATTCATACAACAAAAGAATATCCTAATATGCCTGGTCTTTTAGCGGATCCATTGTTCCTAATCGTTGACGTCCAAGCTGAAAAAGATGGCCGTAACTTTGCGAAGGAAGGCCCTATCGGTACAGGCCCATATATAGTTAAATCCTTTACTAAAGAACGTGCTGAAATGGTTGCGAACGAAAACTACTGGGATGGTACAGTACCATTTAAAACTGTAGAAATTCCTTCTATTGACGACCCTAATACTCGTGCTATGAGCTTACAATCTGGTGACGTAGATATGGCTGTTAACATCGGCCCTGGTGAAATTGGTTTGTTCCAAGGCAATGACAAATTCAAAGTAGATGAAATTGCATCTCTTCGTGTAGTATTGGCCCGTATTAATCAAAAAGGTATTCTTGGGGATGACAAAGTTCGTGCTGCAGTTATCTCTGCAACAGACCGTAAAAACTATGCTGATGTATTATTAAAAGGTACATTCATTCCTGGTTCTGCTCCAATTCCACCATCCATGGACTATGGCTTCAACGATTTGAAAGATCCAAATGCATATAATCCTGAACGTTCTAAACAATTGTTAGCAGAAGATGGCTGGAAAGATACTGATGGCGATGGCATCCTTGATAAAGATGGCAAACCATTAACATTCAACTTCGTAGTATATAACTCTCGTGCAGAATTACCACTTTATGCAGAGGCTGTTCAAGCAGACCTTAAAAAAGTTGGTATCGATATGAAAATCAAAACAGTTGACTATAACTTGATCGATAAAATGGGCCAAGAAGGCGACTATGATATGCTTATCTCCAACATTGTAACAGCTAATACAGGTGATCCAATCTGGTTCTTGGCTAACTATTGGCACACTAACAACAATGGCTCCAACCCTCAAAATGGTTCTGGTTACTCCAATCCACAAGTTGACCAATTGTTAGATGCAGCTGAAACTGAATTCGACCCAGCAAAACGTCGTGATTACGCAATGCAAATTCAACAATTGTTGATGAATGATGGTGCTGCATTATTCTTAGGCTATCCTAAAACTAATATCGTTACAGGTTCTTACTTGAAAGGTGCTGTAATGTACCCAAGTGATTACTACTGGATTACTAACAAAATTACAAAATAGTGAGGAGCTATAATGGCAGAAAACATACTAACTGTAGAAAACCTTAACATTGCGTACCAAGGTGTGCCTGCTGTTATGGATGTGAACTTTACCTTGGAACGCGGTAAGGTATTAACCATTGTAGGTGAGTCCGGATCCGGTAAAACTACTGTAATCCGGGCCCTCATGGGTTTATTACCTGTAGGTGGTGAGGTTACGGACGGTACAATGATCTTTAATGGTCATGACCTTCGTAACTTGTCTAAATCTGAATGGAGATCTTTGCGCGGCAAGGATATGGCCATGATTTTCCAAGATAGTGGTAGTGCATTAGATCCAATCGTTCGTATCGGTAAACAATTTAGAGAATTGTTTAAATCCCATATTGAAATCACTAATGATGAATGTGATCGACGAGCAATTGAGTTATTAGAATCTGTATCTCTTCCTAATGGAGCGGATATATTGCGCCGTTATCCACACGAATTATCTGGTGGACAACGACAACGTGTTGGTATTGCCATGGCGTTAGCTTTGGATCCTGCATTACTCATCGGTGATGAACCGACATCTGCGCTAGATGTAACGACACAATCTCAAGTGGTTATGCAAATGCTTGACCTAGCTAAAGAGCATAACTCCGCAATCGTAATGGTAACCCATAATCTTGGTGTGGCGGCGTATATGTCCGACTACATTATCGTTATGAAAAAGGGCCGTGTCGTAGATGCAGGTACTCCTAAAGACATTTTGGAAAATCCATCTAATGAATATACGAAACAATTAAAAGAGGCTGTACCAACATTGGGAGGAGGTCGTTACATTGACTAACTACGCAGTAGAATTAAAAAATGTATGTAAACGATTCCCACTTCCCACTGGTGGTGAACTCGAAGCATGTAAGGATATTAATATAACTCTCGAAAAAGGTCAGTCCCTTGGGATTGTAGGGGAATCTGGCTCTGGGAAAACAACATTGGTTCGTATGATCATGAAGATGCTTCCTATTACGGAAGGCGAGATTTATGTAGATGGTGTAGAGATTCAACATATGAATTCTGAACAAACGAAAGAATATCGTAAAAAGATTCAAATGGTATTCCAAGATCCATCTGCAGCTTTTAACCCACGTATGAAGGTTAAAGATATCATTCTTGAGCCACTTTATAATTTTGGTCTTCTTGAAAAGGGAAAAGAAGAGCAAATCGCAGGTGACTATCTGGAAATGGTAGATTTACCTCGCGAGTTTATGCATCGCTATCCTCATGAAATGTCTGGTGGTCAACGCCAACGTGTTGCCATTGCTCGTGCTATCGTATTAGAGCCAGAAATTCTCGTTCTAGATGAGGCTACTAGTGCTTTAGACGTATCTGTACAA
Organism: Veillonella parvula DSM 2008; assembly: GCF_000024945.1. Taxonomy (NCBI): domain Bacteria; kingdom Bacillati; phylum Bacillota; class Negativicutes; order Veillonellales; family Veillonellaceae; genus Veillonella; species Veillonella parvula. Next base: position 1,774,208 of record NC_013520.1, on the reverse strand, counting down.
GACTCCATTGCGTACCTTTTGGCGCGTTTACAAAAAAAGAAAAATTTAACATACCTATTTATTGCTCATGATATTGCCTTTATTCGTACGATGTGCCACAAGGTGGTCGTAATGTACAAAGGTGCTATCGTTGAAGAACTAGATGCTTTCCACTTGGCGGATGCAAAACATCCATATACAAAGGTTTTATTGAGTTCTATCTTTGAAATTGGTCAAGATCATAAGCCGCTTACCTTGGATGAGGCTACATTAGAAGCTTAATAGGAAAATTTATTTTCAAAATTTCAAAAGTATAAATTTGAAACGTAGAGAGTTACATCGGATAGGTAAACTTAAAATAGCAGTTAGTTTCAAGACTAACTGCTATTTTTATGCATAGTTAAGATATGAAATTTTTTAATAGATATATTGAAATGTTTCTCAAATTATACATTGTGTTAACACCTAATATATAGTATAGTTGACTGTATAAAATATACCCCTATGGGTATAATAAGATATGCTCATATGAAGTGATGTACATAGATTCTCTTTATATTAACTATTGTAAAAGCAGGTTATATTTACTAGATTATGTTAATGCAAAAAATAGTGAGTATCTGAGTATAAATAGATAGTTAATTAATGTGTGTAGAAAGGTTAGGTGTATAAATGCAAGGATTACGCAAGGCTTTACTAATTGGTATGACCCTTGGTGTGACTATGCTCGGGACTATTGGTTGTATGAATCAAGATTCTGCTTCATCTAATGATGTATTAAAGGTAGGAGCTATTAGTTTTGCTGGCACATTAGAACCAACGGAAAATTATTTTAGTTGGGCCGTTGTACGATTTGGTATAGGTGAAACGCTTATCAAGTTTGATGATCAAATGAAAGCAACGCCTTGGCTTGCCACCTCTTGGAAGCAAGGTGATGACAAGTTAACATGGACTTTCACCATCAATGATAAAGTTAAATTCTCAAATGGTAATAGTTTGACAGCTGAGGCGGTAAAAGCATCTTTAGAACGAACTTTTGCTAAAAGTAAACGAGCAAAAACGTTCTTTAACTATACAGAAATTACTGCTAACGGTCAGGAGTTGACCATCAAGACTGACAAGGAATATTATAACTTGCCCAACTTGTTAGGAGATCCATTGTTTTTGATTATGGATGTGACAGCAGAGTCGAATGGTCGTGATATTGCAAAGGAAGGTCCTATTGGTACTGGTCCATATGTAGTATCCTCTTTCACAAAAGAGCGTGCTGAACTAAAACGTAATGATAATTACTGGGATGGTAAAGCAGGCTTTGCCAAGGTTGAGATCCCTTCCATTAATGATGCGAATACGCGTGCTATGGCGTTACAAGCGGGCGATGTAGATATGGCCGTTAACATTGGACCTGGTGAATATAGTATCTTCCAAAATGATAAGAAATTCACTATCTATGAAGTGGCTTCCTTGCGTGACGTATTTGTTCGTATGGGGCAAAAAGGGAAACTACAGAATCCTAATCTTCGTGCAGCCCTCATTGCAGCAGCAGACCGTGAGTCTTATGCGAAGAACCTCATGAAGGATACGTTCGTAGCCGGTAAGGCTCCATTGCCACCATCCATAGACTATGGCTTTAACCAATTGCGTGATCCTAATAAATATAATGTAGAACGTGCTAAAGAATTACTGAAACGTGAAGGTTATGAAGATACAAATGGCGACGGTATTGTAGATAAAGACGGTGAAAACCTCGTACTTGATTTTTATGCCTACACAACTCGTCCTGAATTGCCATTATATGCGGAAGCATTGCAAGCGGACTACAAAAAAATCGGTGTAGATTTACGAATTAAAATCGTAGATTATGCGGTTATCGACACATTATCTCAATCTGGTGATTATGATATGATTATCTCCAGTGTTGTAACCGCTAATACGGGTCAACCAGTATGGTTCTTGAAACAATATTGGGGTATAGGCGTTGAAACTAATGGGTCTGGCTTCTCTAATCCTCGTTTCGATGAATTGTTGGCTCTTGGTGAAAGTAGTAGCGATCCAGTGGTGCGTCGTAATGCGGTTATCAATGCCCAACAACTGATGTTAGATAACGCTGTAGCATTATTCCTTGGGTATCCTAAAATTAATATTGTAGGTAATAAACATATTGATGGTATCAAGATAACACCGTCTGAATATTACATCATTACAAAAGATTTGAAAAAGAAATAAAGTTTGCTGCTTACATAAAAATAAAAGGACTAGCTCGCATGGGCTAGTCCTTTGTGTTATCTAAATATTATTTTTTTTCTGTTACATCTAAGTCTGCCATGTTAACTGCATTGGCCTTGCCAATCATTTTATTATACTTGGTAAATAATTGCGTATAAGCTTCGCCATAAGATGAGTTGATAATAATGTAGTTGCGTGCCTCTGCAACAAATTCTTTTACTGAGTCTTGATACTCTCTTACCGCATTTTGTACTTCTGGTGTAGTACCAGGTTGTAATTTATTGAGGCGTTGTGTAATTTGTTGTAAGTTTGATTCTACCTTTTGGGTGTCTGTATTCCCATCTGGATCAATAAGGTCAATAGTTTGTGCTGTTATGAGATTTATCTCTATAAAGTTAACCGCATTTTCCCGCTTTTCTCCCTGATACTCAGTCATGCGTTCGTTATAAAGCTCATTATTACGATTATCTAAAGCTAAGTCTAATGCATTATATGTAGCGTAGAACTGTTCTGCTAAAGGTACATATTGAGCTGCTAGCTCATCGCTACCTTTATAATTATCCTTTTCATAACGACGTTCCACATAGTAAGATTGCAACTGATCAGCAATAGGAATAATTTGATCAAGTACTACGAGGACGTCATTTGTCGCTTGGTTTACGTCTTCGTAGGGTGTAGAACTATCTTGTTTTGCTACCTCTAATGCAGCTTTAAGTTCCTTATATTTAGGTAAGGTAATCGTCGTATTATGAGACCCATTGCGCAACTCTTCAAGAGTTGGCTGTAATTGGCTAGCATAGGCTACACTGTATGAGTTATATGCATCTAATGCAACAATATAAGGTCGTATGGCGTTGATTTTATCGTCAACGGTTGATCGATATAAAATTGTCGTTGTATTGGATGATAAGAGTGTATACACCCCATAGATCCCACCACCGATAATAGCAGCACCGAGCACAATGGCTGCTATTAACTTGATGTACCCCTTTTTCAACTGCGCACGCTCCTTGAAAACACACTAACTCTTTTGGATCCATTTGGACAGACTAATGTCCTAAGAGTAATTATTTACATTATATCACAACTTTACGTGGCAAAAAAGACGTATAGATACGATAATTATAAGGAATAGATGAAAATGTTAGATTTGGACATGTATTTATATTTATAATTAGCGATTAAACGATGAATGAGGCTGTAAGCTGTTATAAAAATATACTTTTAAAAGTAAAACTATATACTCTCTAGACGTTGCAGCTGCGGCTGGTATAATAGCAAGTATAGTATTCATTATATGGGGAGTTCGTTATGTCAGAATCGAATCATTTAATCAATTTTGCTACATCTTCGGAACTTATTGCTAATGGGGAAGGGCGTAATGTATTATCTGCTATTGAAGATGGATTACGCAATTGTGATGAGTTTTTAATATCGGTAGCATTTATTACTCCAGAAGGCTTATTAACATTAAAACCAATTCTTAAAGAGTTAGAAGAACGTGGCGTCCGAGGACGTGTGTTAACGACGGATTATCTTGGTTTTAATAGTCCACAAGTTTTGGAAGATTTAGGAAATTTAAATAATATTGAGTTAAAAGTGTATTGCACTACACAAGGTAGTGGTCATGGATTTCATACAAAAGGCTACATTTTTAGAAAAGATGAATCTTATCAGATTATAGTTGGTAGTTCTAATTTAACTATTAATGCATTAAAGAAAAATCGTGAATGGAATACTCGTTCTGAAGCTCATTGCAGTGATACCTATGCTAGAGAAATCACGGAAGAATTTGACTTGTATTGGAATTCAAAATTTTCTATTCCTTATGAAGATTTTATTCCTTGGTATAAACCAAGATGGGTGCGTCCAGAGCGAACTTCACAAAGGACTGTAGCAGAGCAATTTAGAAAAATAGATTTGCTTCAACTGGAACCTAATAGTATGCAACAACAGTTTATTGCTAACTTCAATGAACTAAGAGCTAATAATGCTAAAAGAGGTCTTTTGATCTCTGGTACGGGTACCGGCAAAACCTATGCGGCAGCTTTTGCTATGAGAGAAATGAGGCCTAAAAGAATATTATTTTTAGTACATCGTGAACAAATTGCAAAACAAGCGATCGCTAGTTTTGAGCGGATTTATAATGATCCATCTATTACATTTGGTTTAGTTTCTGGGAATGCTAAATACTATAATGCGACTCATGTATTCTCTACAATGCAAATGATGGGCCGTAATGATGTAATGAAACAGTATGCTCCAAAGGAGTTTGACTGTATTATCATTGACGAAGTACATCGCGCAGGTTCAGATAGCTATCAACGCATTATTGAATACTTTGAGCCTCAGTTTTTATTGGGAATGACGGCTAGCCCGGAACGTACAGATGGCTATGATTTATATGAATTATTTGACCATAATATTATTTACGAAATTCGATTACAACAGGCTTTAGAAGAAGACTTACTATGTCCATTTCATTATTTTGGCATTAGTGATTTGTGGGTGGATACTCAAGAAGATATTTCTGATATGGAGGTATCCTTTTCAAACTTGTCTACAAAAGAGCGGGTAGATAAAATTATAGAAAAGATTCGCTATTTTGGACATAGTGGTAGTCGTGTAAAGGGGCTAGTATTCTGTAGCAATCGAGTTGAGGCAAAAGCGTTGTCTGATGCTTTTAACGAGCGTGATGTTTATCGCACTGTATGTTTAACTGGTGAAGATAGTCAAGAAACTAGGGAAATAGCAATTGCTCGATTAACGGGAACTGGTGATTATCAGGGCCGTTCAGACCTGCAATTGGATTATATCTTTACCGTAGATATCTTTAATGAAGGTGTTGATATTCCAGAAATTAATCAAGTTATTATGCTACGTCAAACTGAAAGTCCGATAATCTTTATTCAACAACTCGGACGTGGTCTTCGTAAATTTGAAGATAAAGAATATGTAGTTATCTTGGATTTTATTGGGAATTATACTAATAACTTTATGATTCCATTAGCCTTATCAGGTGATAGGAGCTATAACAAAGATACATTGCGTCGTTATGTACAAGCTGGTAATCGTATTATTCCAGGTACCTCAACTGTACATTTTGATAAAATTGCAAAACAACGCATTTATGAATCTATTGATACGGCAAGATTTTCCGATATGAAATTAATTAAAGAAGCTTATTTCAATTTACGCTTCAAATTAGGTTGTATTCCTAAAATTGCTGATTTTGCCGATCATGGTTCGATTGATGTTAGTAGAATTTTTAGTAAATTTAAGTCCTATCATCATTTCTTGATAAAGATTAAGGATAAGGACTATGAAATATCCTTTACACCTGTTCAGGAGAGAATGCTACATTTTATATCTCAGAAATTAACGACAGGTATACGTGCTAGAGAACTTTTATTATTGCAGGCGTTACTAGATGGTCGTGACGATATCATTAACTATGTATCTGAAGAGCTTTATAATAATTACAATGTAGATTTATCTGAATATGGACGAATTAATCTTATCAATATGATGACAAATCGATTTGGTGTTCAAGTAGCACAAAAGACTTTTGCAGATAGTGAGTTTATTGAGTTCTCTAATGGTAAGTATGGTATATCCCAAATTTTTAAACAGGCCTTAGAGGATAATAATTTTAAAGAACAAGTTCAAGAGCTCGTTGATTATGGTTTGAAGCAGTTCGATGAAAAGTATAAAGACAATATTTATGGTAATACGCCGTTTGCTTTATATGAAAAATATACATATGAACAAGTTTGCCAATTATTAGAGTGGCCTCAAAATGAAGTACCTCTCAATATTGGAGGATATAAATTTCATAAGGAAACTAAAACATACCCTGTGTTTATCAACTATCATAAAGATGATGATATTCAAGATACTATTAAGTATGAAGATAGATTTGTAAACCCAGGTTTACTGAAAGCTATTTCTAAGAATAAGGCAAAGTTTACATCTCCTGCTATAAAAACTGTATTTAAGGCTGATGAATTAGGTGTTGCAATGCATTTGTTTGTAAGGAAGAACAAAGATGATGAAGAGTCTAAAGAGTTTTACTATTTGGGACCGATTCATTCTACTGGTCAGGAAAATGCTAAAGAAATCTCCATGGCTAATGGTACTGCGGCGGTAGAATTAGAATATGTACTCGAAGTACCTGTACGGGATGATATTTATGATTATATTGTTAATGGATAAGGATATATATGAGTGAACAACGAAAACATATTGAAGTGGTGGCAGCTATTATAAAAAAGGATAATACCATACTAGCAACTCAACGAGGCTATGGTGATCTTAAGGATGGATGGGAATTCCCGGGTGGCAAAATTGAACTAGGTGAAGCCCATGATGTAGCTCTTATTAGAGAAATCAAAGAAGAGTTAGAAGCGGATATTAACGTTCAAGAGCATATTATTACGATCGAATATACAGGTTATGAAAAGTTTGAATTAACAATGCACTGTTATTTATGTTCGTTGGAAAATGATTCTAATATTACTTTAGTAGAACATGAAGCTGCAAAATGGTTATCTAAAGATAGTTTATATTCTGTGGATTGGTTACCTGCCGATATTGATGCGGTAGATGCCATATACAAACGCTTGTAAGTTAAACATTAAATTACGTATAAGTCCCTATCTTAGATAGGGGCTTTTTCATGTTTATCTAGTTTTAATATTACGCAAATAAATAACTTTTACTGTGCCAAAATAAATTGTATATCCCGTTGTACTCGTATATAATAATATTATCAGATTTGTATTTTTCGATATAATCAAAGAAAGGAGTACAACATGTCAAATTTTATCACTCCTAAAGAATTATTAGCTTGTTTCGATGAGGTCATCATTTTAGATGCTCGAGGGTATCAAGATTATAAAAAGGGCCATATTAAGGGGGCTTATGCGGTAGATTTAGATAAGGATTTAACAGGTCCTTTGGGCGAGCATGGTGGTCGTCATCCGTTGCCAGATATGGAACGATTGGCTCATACCTTTGAGTCTTATGGCATTACTCGCAACTCCAAGGTTGTAGTATATGATTCTTGGCTATTTTTAGCGGGCCGTCTTTGGTGGACGTTGCGCTACATGGGCTTAACTGATGTACGTGTATTGTCTGGTGGTATTGAACGTTGGGTTCGAGAGGGTCATCTTTTAACTAAAGAGCCGACCCCGTTACCTGCTGAACCATCTATCTTTAACTACGAGTTGCAAACGGATATGGTTATGAGTCGTGATGAGGTACTCAAGGCTAGTGAAAGCGGAGATCATGTTATTATTGATGCTCGTGCGCCATTCCGTTATGATGGATCTCAAGTAGATACGATGGATGGCATGACAGGCCATATCCCTGGCGCTGTTAATCACTTTTATGAAAGCGGTTATACCGTAGATGGTCCTAAGTCTTTGAAAGACTTAGAGGCTGAGTATTACAACGAAATTTACCAAAATCGACCAGTTGTAACGTACTGTGGCTCTGGTGTAACGGCTTGTAATGCGTTGTTAACCATGAGTGAAGTAGGCCTTGAGTCTGCTTTATATGTTGGTAGTTCTAGTGACTGGGTAACCTATGAAGGATTCCCACTTAATACTGGCGTAGAAACATTAAACTAACATAGGAGGGCAAATGAATCTTTTAAAACAATTATTAACGGTCGTTGCCTTTGGTTATATGTGTTATCATATCTATACCTTTGGACCAGGTATGTTTAATGTAACAGTATTGGTGATTCTTATCTTGTCGACGGTGGCTAATTATTTCCGTGAAAAACGTGAAAGCGATCTTAAAGCAAATGAAAATGCCCGCAAGGCTCGTGCAGAAGCAAGACATGCTAAGAAACATAAAAAGCAGTAGTATTGCTAACATATAATCTTTAGATTAGCTTACATTAAGCAAAAACTTGACGTATATTCTATGTGAAAGAGACTTTCACCAAGTTAAATACGGTGAATAGTATTAGATTGATGTGAAGTATTATAAAGGAGTAAGAATTGAAATTAATTTCTTGGAATGTAAACGGCCTCCGCGCCGCTGTAACAAAGGGATTCATGGAATCCTTTAATGAATTAGATGCAGATATTTTCTGCCTGCAAGAAACAAAATTGCAACCCGATCAAATTTCTTTGGAGTTGCCAGGGTATGAGCAATATTGGAATAGTGCAGTTAAGAAAGGCTATAGTGGCACTGCTGTATTCACGCGTATTAAGCCATTGTCCGTAACTAATGGCATCGGTATTGAAGAACACGATCAAGAGGGCCGTGTTATCACTGCTGAATACGATAATTTCTATTTGGTATGCTGTTATACACCGAATAGCCAACGTGAATTAGCTCGCCTTGATTATCGTATGACTTGGGAAGATGCATTCCGCAATTATCTACTTGAATTAGATAAGAAAAAGCCTGTCATTCTATGTGGTGATCTCAATGTAGCACACCAAGAAATTGACCTAAAAAATCCTAAGACGAACCGTAAAAATGCAGGCTTCTCCGATGAAGAGCGTGCAAAGATGACAGAACTCTTAGGAGCAGGCTTTACAGATACATTCCGTCACCTCTATCCAGATGCTATTGAGCAATACAGCTGGTGGTCCTATATGGGGAAAGCTCGTGAACGGAATACAGGATGGAGAATTGACTATTTCATCACATCTAAACGCCTTGATGATAAAATCCAAGAAGCGAAGATTCATCAACAAATCTTTGGCTCTGATCACTGTCCAGTAGAATTGGTTATTGATCTATAAAATTTTAGTGAATGTAAATGCACAGCCTCATCTACGGATGAGGCTGTTGTAATAGTGTTAGGACTTTTACCATCGAAATACATATATTGTTGAAATATATATCTATGTTTGTATTCTTTATTTTCGAGATATTTTGAAAACTGTTATTCAGAATAAGGAGATAATATGGCTCAAAAACAAAAGGCCGTCGTTCTTTTTAGCGGTGGCGTAGATAGTACTACTTGTTTGGCCCTTGCTATTGAACGATTTGGCAAAGATAATGTGGTGCCCTTATCGATTCAATATGGTCAAAAACATAGTAAAGAATTAGAGGCTGCTATAGCTATTTTAGAGTATTATGGTATGGAAGGTAAAACGATGGATGTTACCAAGCTATTTGCCTTTAGCAACTGCTCTTTATTAACACAATCTAGTGAAGACATTCCGCAAGGTTCCTACAAAGAACAACAAGATGCAGAAGGGGAAGGTACGGTGAGCACTTATGTACCGTTTAGAAATGGTCTATTCCTATCTGCGGCAGCATCCTTGGCACTATCTCTAGACTGTGGCTATATCTACTACGGTGCTCACAGTGATGATGCGGCGGGCAATGCATACCCTGACTGTACAGAACACTTCTATAAATCTATGGGTGACGCCATCTTTGAAGGATCCGGTAAAGAATGCTCCTTAGAAGCACCCTTCATTAACGCCAACAAAGCTGACATCGTAAAAGAAGGCCTACGCCTCGGAGTACCATACCACTTAACCTGGTCCTGCTACGAAGGCGGAGACAAACCATGCGGACACTGCGGTACCTGCATCGACAGAGCTAAAGCCTTCCACGCAAACGGAGTCGAAGACCCAGCATTGTAAAAGTAGTTATCTCTATATACTTCTATTGAAACTGGCTTAAATTAGTAGTCGCCTTTGGATGACTACTTTGCAGATATTCTAATTGGTTAGAATGTTCATTTGACTCAAGGCGGACTTTTACGTCACTAGTATTGTGATAAACGTTGATTTGTTTAATTTGATGTGGTGGGAGATACCTTTTCAAAGAGCGACTTTGGCAGGTCGAGGCCCTCGGCCGATGACCGGTTCGCCAGTGGAGCGATGAGGAAAGGTATCTTTCACCACCCCGACCTTACAAACTTAATACTAATAGTAGTTAGCTCTAAGAAGTCCGCCTGAATCTAAATTGATTGCGAAAATATTAGATATATGCTAATATTAGTACTGCCTAAAGGCGACAACTAAATAAGACAGTTTGAAACCATCCTGTCTCTAAACAAAACTACGGAAATTCATAAGCATTTATAGCATGGTAGTTTTGCCATGCTTTTTTTATTTTGAGGAGGTGAGTGTTATGATTTCTACACGCAAATTGACTATTTCTGCCATGGTTGTGGCATTGTACATCGTTGTATTGTATGTAACGCAAAGCGTTTCCTTCGGGGCGTATCAAATTCGTATAGCAACATCATTATATGCACTTGCTTATGCCTTTCCGTTCTTGGTGATTCCCATGGGGATTGGCAACCTCATTTCTAACTTCCTATTCGGCGGTCTTGGCATCCTCGATATGATGGGAGGCTTTGGTGTGGGCGTATTGACGACTGGCATCATCGTAGGAATGCGCAAGCTTGGTCTCAGCGCTTGGTGGGTCATGCTTCCAATCGTATTTGTGCCAGCACTATGTGTACCAATGTGGCTCAGTCCATTACTTGGAATTCCGTACTGGCCATTAGTGTTGAATCTTATGGTAGGTCAAACCATTCCAGCGATTCTTGGTTCTGTATTGGTGAAAGCCTTAATCAGTCGTCCTAGCATGGCTGCCTTATTAGGTGCTTTCAAATAAAACTAAAGAGAGGGCGTTAATTTCCATTCATATGGAGCATTAACGAATACAAATAAAAAGGCGTAAGCTCAAATCGAGCTTACGCCTTTTTTATGGCTAAAATGTATGGAGGTATAGGAGTTTAGCAGTTATAGCCACGCCATCTAGTTTCGACTACGAGGCGTTCAAGAGCAACCATGTACGCTGCTTGACGAGGCGGTACATTGTATTTATGTTGCATCTCCCAAACAGCTTCGAAGCTATTTTGCATATTCTTAGTTAATCTTTCATTAACTTCTTCTTCAGTCCAGTAGAAGCTTGCTTTATTTTGTACCCATTCATAATAGGATACAACTACGCCGCCACCGTTAGCAAGAACGTCAGGGATGATGTCGATGCCTTTTTCATAGAAGTATTTATCCGCATCATTAGTAGTAGGGCCATTAGCGCCTTCCAAGATGATCTTAGCTTGGATATTTTCCATGTTGTCTTTGTTTAATTGGTTCTCAAGGGCTGCCATGTATAATACATCAACTGGTTGAGCCAATAACTCTTGAGGTCCAATTGTAGTCATGCCTGGTTCGCTGTAACCTTCGAGGGAACGACCATGGGAGTTAGCATATTCGTATGCTTTTTCAACATCGAGGCCGTTAGGATTGTAGATGTTAACGCTTACGTCGCCGATAGCTATAACTTTTGCACCTGCTTGTGCAATGAGACGAGCGCCTACGGAACCTACGTTACCAAAGCCTTGAACTGCAACAGTAAGGTTTTTGATATCCAAGTTTTTCTTAGCGAGGTAGCTTTGCAATGCGATGAGGCAACCGCGACCAGTTGCTTCATTACGGCCTAAGGAACCGCCTACTTCGATTGGTTTACCTGTAACGATACCTGGGCTCCATTCGCCTTTTAATGTGCTGTATTCGTCAGCAATCCAGCTCATGATTTGAGCATTCGTATTTACGTCTGGTGCAGGAACGTCTGTATTAACACCGATGATAGGTGCAATACGGCGTACAAAGTTACGAGTTAAGCGTTCTAATTCGCGAGGGTTTAAAGTTTTTGGATCGACTTTGATGCCACCTTTACCACCGCCATAAGGAATGTTAGCGATAGCGTTTTTAATAGTCATCCAAGCTGCCAATGCACGCACTTCATTTTCATCAGAATCTGGATGGAAACGAAGACCGCCTTTAGCACTACCACGCAATGTGGAATGTTGGCAACGATAACCTTCGTATACGCGAACTTCACCATTGTCGAGTTGAAGAGGAACTGCTACTTTTAGTTCTCGTTCTGGGTGACGTAACACTTCGTATTCACTACGAGTATAGCCGAGCTTTTCAGCTGCTACGTCTAATGTGTTTAACATGTTTTCATATGGGTTATAACCGCTCATAATTACCTCCTGGATAATAGAGTAAATTAATAGTTTAATTAGTGCTAATTTTATCGCATACTTAAGTATTCGACATTGTAAACAGAATACCCTTTATATTTTCATAAATATATTCTATAGTTTTTGACCTTTAAAGGTAGGAAAAATATAGATACTTTCTGTGATATCTGTCACTTTAAAATCTGCTAGTGGAGGATATTTTTATATATGAAAATGGATACTTTTATAAAAAATAAAAATCTACATTTCGAAGAATATAGACCTTTATGTATGTACTAATAAACTGTTTTAAGATTATATGAGAAAGACTGGTGAAAGATACTTTCACCAGCCTCATAAGTTAATATATTTTATTTTTCCACTGTATCTTCAATCGGAGTAGGAGGTACGGAGGAGTCTGTAGTTTGACCATCACCCCACCATACGATGCCGTACGTGTGGTTTAGAATAGAACGGTTAAATACTGGCGTTTCAATACCTGCCTTACGTTGTTTAATATAGTCATCGAGGGCAAGACCTGCTGTGCGCCCCATACGTACGATGGAACTTACGTTAGTTAATACTAAGAAAGCCATGAATAAATCGGCTAGATTCCATACAAGATCTAGAGAGGCAATAGAGCCAACAAATGTCATAAGAATTACACCAATACGGAACAAATGTAGGTAGAATCGTTTATTTGTTAAGTGGCTAATATTGATTTCACCGTAGTAATAGTTACCAATTAAGGAACTAAAGGAGAACATAACGATGAAAATGGCTACGGCTGTAGGAGCCCAAGAACCAAGCTGTTGAGCTAGATTATGTTGTACAAGAGCAATACCTGTTAGACCTGTAGTGCTGTAATCACCCACGATGAGTACGATGAAAGCAGAAGCTGTACAAATGATGAATGTATCAAGGAATACGCCGAATGCTTGTACAAGACCTTGTTCTACAGGGTGGTTAACAGCTGCCGTAGCGGCTGCGTTTGGAACAGAACCCTCACCGGCTTCGTTAGAGAAGAGCCCCCGTTTGATCCCATTCATAACAGTAGCACCTAATAAGCCACCACCTGCTGCAACAGGCTCAAACGCGGAGGAAAAAATAGTATAGATTACATGTGGGAATTGGGTAATATTCATAATTACCACGAATAATGCAGTAGCAATGTATAAAATCGCCATGATAGGAACGATGATTTCAGATGCTTTTGCAACGCGGTTGATACCACCGAAAATAATAATACCAAGGAGGACTGCCACTACAGCGCCTGTATAGGATACATCAAGGTTGAAAACTTGGAGAGATGCAGCCAATGTATTGGCTTGAACAGAATTGTAAATCCAACCATATGTAATACTGATTAAAATAGCGAATAGAACAGATAATGCTTTATTGTTTAGACCATAGCGAATGTAGTAAGCTGGTCCACCGTAGAAACCGCCTTTAGCAACAGGCTCCTTGTAGATTTGTGCTAATGTAGATTCGATAAAGCCAGTGGCAGCACCGATGAGTGCGATAACCCACATCCAGAAAATGGCACCAGGGCCACCAAGTACAACAGCAATAGCTATACCTGCGATGTTACCAACACCTACACGAGAGGCGGTACTAACACAGAATGCTTGAAATGAGGATACATGATTCTTTTCTGTAGAGCTACCTGCGCCGTTAATTACGAGGCGAATCATTTCTTTAATCATGCGAATTTGTACAAAATTCGTTGTCATTGTAAAAAAGAGACCTGCACCGATGAGAATAAAAATGATGAAATAACTCCATAAATAATTGTTTATGGTAGATATCGCATCATTGAGCATTGCTTCCATAAAAACTCCCTTTCCTGTAAAAAAATTTATATTTCATAATAATCAATGATATTGTATCAATTTCTATAGACTATGTAAAACAAAAATCCTTCACAGATAGGAAGGATTTTTTCTTTATATAGTATTTTTGTAGGATGTTTTTTATGCCTTAGTAAATTCTTGTGACTCTTCCATTCCTTGTAACAAGGTTTGTTCAGAATGTTCCATGTGAATTCGAGCTAGTTTACGAGCTTGCGCTGCATTGTGAGAGGCGATGGCTTCCACTAATTGACGATGTTCCTCCCAAGTTTTTCTAAGACGACCTGGTTGATTCATGGAGAAACTGCGGAAGCGGTAGGTTTGTTCTCGTAAATTGTGAACGATGTCCGCCAATCTTTCATTACGAGAAGCGCGGTAGAGGACTTCGTGGAATTCTACGTCCGCAGCCACAACGGATTCCATATTTTTGTTTTCCATATGATCGCCGATTTCTACAAGCATTCTCTCCAGCGTTTCGATTTCCTCTTCTGTAATGCGTTCTGCTGCAAGGCCTGCTGCAAGTTCTTCAAGGGCAGAGCGGATTTCAAATACTTGAGTGATATCCTTCAAAGAGATATTGGCAACGTAGGTGCCGCGGCGAGGCACCATAACGACAAAGCCTTCTAGTTCTAGTTTACGTATGGCTTCACGAATGGGGGTACGACTTACGCCTAACTCTTCGGCAAGGGGAATTTCCATGAGGCGCTCCCCAGGTTTTAGCACTCCATCTTGGATGGCTTGACGCAATGTTTCACTTACTACTTCTCTTAGTGGCTTATACGCATCAAGTCGTATAGGTTGTAACCGTTTTGTCATACTAAGTCCTCCTGTGTACATGTTTTAGTAATGAGTGACAGCCAATCATGACCAGCTACTTTAATCTCCTCTTGCAACTGCAAGGCTTCCATTGGTTTGTTGAGTAATACTACCATTGTAGGACCACTGCCTGTCATGATGGTTGGGTAACCACGGCTAGTGAAGAACTCCTTACATATTGTTAGTTCTTCGTGATCTGGGAATAATAATTCCTCGAATGTATTAGCGCTACTAGTGAAAGCAGATTGTAAATCATTATTCTTAAGATGATTCAGAACGGTATCGATTGTTTTTGTGGTGGCTTTAGATTTACCGCTGAAACGACCATAAGCAACCGCTGTAGAAATAGATACCTTTGGCTTTACTAATAATAGCCAATGTGCTTCTGGCGATTGACTATAGGTTAACACTTCGCCACGACCTGTTCCGCGAGCTGTACCGCCTTGTAGTAGGAACGGCACATCAGATCCGAGTGAGGTACCGATGTTTAAAAGTTCCTCTTGCGTAAGACGTAAGTCCCAAAAACGGTTGAGACCTAATAACATGGCCGCTGCGTCTGCACTACCGCCACCAAGACCCGCTTGAATAGGAACGCGTTTTAATAGGTGGATGGCGGCACCGGCTTTACAACCCGTATAGGCCTGTATGGCGCGTAAAGCTTTGAGTGCGAGATTATCTTCTCCATAGCTTACGAGCTTTTGCATGTAATCGGGCAATTCGGGAGCTCCACCAGAAAATACTACGGAATGATGCTTAGCGAAATAAATAGAATCACTAAGGCGAATCGATTGAAATATGGAATCGATGTTGTGGTATCCATCGTCACGCTTACCTGTAATAGCAAGCCCAATATTAATTTTGCTGCAACCGAGTTGCTCAAAACTTTTACTCATAATAGCCTCGTTTGTAATGTACAAATTATATGCAGTTAATATGTTTATTTTATACTGTTATAAAGTGATTGAAAATAACCATTAAGTGGTTTATGATGATTTTGTATATACCTGTTGTTTGATTATTAAAAGCATTGTAAACAGCGTATGTTTTAATTAGTTCATTATAGAATATTTATAGTGAAATGGCAATTTGGAGGGAGCTATGTTCGCCAAGTATAAAGATGTTGTCTATCAATGTGTCATAGTTGCTATTGGTTGTGCAATTTTTGGTGCTGGTTTAGACGCCTTTGTACTACCTCATAAACTGGTTAGTACTGGTATTAGTGGGGTAGGATTGATTCTGTATTATCTAACGGGATTATCCGTTGGTTCTTGGAACGTTATTTTGAACGTCCCTATCTTTTGGGCTGCTTGGAAGTGGCTTGGCAAACGTGTTGTACTCAATACCTTGTATGGCACGCTCATGCTATCGTGGATGATTGATCTGTTTAGTTTCTTACAATATGACATGATTATTAAGGATCCACTACTCAGTTCTATGATGGCGGGTATCACAACTGGACTGGGGCTTGGTATCGTCTACCGTGTAGGTGGTAATACAGGTGGCCTTGATCCAATTGCACTTATCGTTCGCAAATATTATGGGCTTCAAATGGGATCTATTAATAGTGCCATCAACTGTGCTATCCTCTTAGTTGCTGTCGGCGTTGTTGGACTTGAAGCGGTAGCCGTAACTCTTATAAGTGTGTATGTATATACTATTATTACAAATAAGGTGGTAATTGGTTTTAATCAACGTAAAGTTGCTTTTATCATTACCTATCGGACAGATGAGGTATGTGAGTGTATCATCAATAAGGTTGGCCGTGGTGCTACTATTATCAATGGCATTGGCGCTTATACACGGACGCCTAAGCAGATTGTGATGGTTGCAGTTAATTTGCTGCAGGTAAATAAATTGAAAGAGGTTATTCAAGAAGCGGACCCAAATGTGTTTATCTTGATTACTGATGCCCAAGAGGTTATCGGTCAAGGGTTTACTCAACCTATTGTTCCTGCGGAAATATCTAAACAGCTAAAATCACAAGATATAACTACCGAAGCGAACAATAATGTTGTAATAGATGAAAATAGTTGTAACAGATAAAAATAAAGAATTATGATAAAATCTCTGGCTGTTGTCATCTTATATTAATTATGTGTAAATATAATATTTTATGAATGATACATACATTTTGAAAATAATTTAATGTAATTGATCGAATATCAAGGTTGTAAAATGAGAGGGCTTGCCCTCAAGATAAGATTAGAGGTTTCTATGACTCACAAATTAGCAGGTACGCCTGTACAAGAACAAGATATTATCGATGTGCAAACCCTTGTGGATGCCTATTTTGATAATGCTCCGGATATTACAGATCCGACACAACTCGTATCCTTTGGTACATCTGGCCATCGCGGTACATCTTTAAATGGTACTTTTACAGATTTACATGTGGCCGCTATTACACAGGCTATTTGTGATGGCCGTGGCCAATTCGGCGCTACAGGTCCGATTTTTGTCGGTCAAGATACACATGCTTTATCTCAGCCAGCCCTTGTAACAGTTCTAGAGGTTCTTGCTGGCAATGGCGTAACGGCAATGGTTGATTCCGATATGGATTTCGTGCCGACACCATCTATATCTCGTGCCATTATTCGCTATAATGAAAGCCACGATGATAAAGCGGATGGTATCGTGATTACGCCATCTCATAATCCTCCAGATAACGGTGGCATCAAGTATAACGCTACTAATGGTGGACCGGCGGATACTCTCGTTACAAAATGGATTGAAACCCGTGCTAATGAATATATTCGTGCATATTGTGAATTAGAAGGGTTCAAACGTATTAGTATCGACAATATTGAACCTGATCAACAAGTTCCGTATGACTATAAAGGCCTGTATGTTGAAGAATTGTCTTCTATCATTAATATGGAGGCAATACAAAGTGCAAAACCTAAGGTTCTCGTTAATGCCCTTGGTGGTAGTGGACTAGGTTATTGGCAAGCTATTAAAGAGCGCTATAATCTCAATATGGATATTATCAATGATGAATATGATCCAACCTTTAGCTTTATGACGTATGACCATGATGGTAAGGTCCGCATGGATTGTTCCTCAGAATACGCTATGGCCGATGTTATTAAGCAAATAGGTAATTACGATTTGGCTGTTGGTAACGATCCCGACTATGATCGTTATGGTATTGTTAGTGCAGAAGGGCTTGCTTCACCAAATGCATTCCTTGTAGCCGCTGCCGATTATCTATTCACAACTCGTGGTTGGAAGGATAAAGGGGTAGGTAAAACGGTTGTTTGTACAACCATGATTGATAAGTGGGCATCCGTTAAAGAAATTCCCGTGTATGAAGTTCCAGTAGGCTTTAAATACTTTAGCTCTCTATTATTCGATGGGGAAATTGGCATTGGAGGCGAAGAATCTGCTGGGGCATCTTTCCTCAAAAAAGATGGTACAGTATGGACTACAGATAAAGACGGCATGGTAATGGCTCTCTTAGCGATGGAGATGTACGCTGTAATGGGCGCCACCGTTGAGAGACTGTATAACAATATTGTGGAAGGCTGTGGAGATCCTCGATTTGGTCGTATTGATGCGGCTTGTACAAAGGAGGCCAAGGCTAAGTTGAAACAGTTAAATGCTAGCTCTATTACAGCTACAGAGGTCGATGGTGATGCTATTACGAATATACGCACGACATCCTTGTACAAGGATATGCCTATCGATGGTGTTCGTGTGGAAACGGAAACAGGCTGGTTTGTAGCACGTCCATCTGGTACTGAAGATTTATATAAAATTTATGGTGAAAGCTATAAAGGGGACAAAGGTCTTATCGCATTGTTAACTGCTGGTGAAGAGATTGTAACAAGTGCTTTGTCTGACGAAGTGTAACATGTTGTTTTCACTAGAAAACTCATAAAGATTTCACTCATGAAAAATAATAAATGTGTTATAATATATTAATATAGTTTATTGAATGCCTTATATGAATGCCTTATACTGGCTATATAGTTTGTAGTGCTTAGAGAAGGTGATGTTATGAAATTAGTTGTTACCGTTGTCGGCGTAGACCGCGTTGGTATCATTGCTGGGGTTAGTACCGTACTCGCTAACTACGGTGTAAATATTATGTCCATTAATCAGACCATCCTTGATGGCGTTTTCAATATGATTATGATGTGTGAAACCAAGTCTGAAGATATGAAAAATCTTACAGCTATCCAAGCGGCTTTAACGACTCAAGGTAAAGAACTAGGTGTTGAAATCCGTGCACAACATGCTGATATTTTCTTGAGCATGCACCGTGTAGGATAGGAGGCACTCATGTTATCTATCGACAATATTTTAGAAACGAATCAGATGATTCATGATAACAAGCTTGATGTGCGTACTATTACGATGGGGATCAGCTTGCTCGAATGCGCATCTAGTTCTGGTAAAGAGTTGTGTGACCGTATTTATGACCGTATTACAAAAGAGGCAGAACACCTTGTATTTACGGGTGAAAATATTGAACGCGAGTTTGGTATCCCTATTATCAACAAGCGTATTTCCGTAACACCCATTTCTCTTGTAGCAGGTGGTAGTGATTTAACATCCTATGTTCCTGTGGCGGAAGCCATGGATCGTGCTGCAAAAACTGTAGGTGTTAATTTTATCGGCGGCTTTTCTGCGCTTGTAACAAAAGGCGCTACACGAGCTGATCGTATTTTGATTGACTCTATCCCAGAAGCGTTAGCAACTACGGATATCGTTTGTAGCTCTGTTGCAGTGGGTTCAACTAAAACTGGTATCAACATGGACGCAGTGCGAGACATGGGAATCATCGTTAAGAAAACTGCAGAGCTTACAAAGGATAATGATGCTCTTGGTTGTGCTAAGCTCGTAATTTTCTGTAATCCTGTAGAGGATAATCCGTTTATGGCGGGTGCTTTTTTCGGCGTAACAGAAGGGGATAGCGCTATTTCTGTAGGTGTATCTGGTCCGGGCGTTGTAAAACATGCGCTTGAATCCGTTCGAGGTCAATCCTTTGACGTTGTAGCAGAAACGATTAAACGTACTGCTTTTAAAATCACACGCGTAGGTCAATTGGTAGCGCAAGAGGCATCTCGTCGTCTCGGTAAACCATTTGGTATTATCGATTTATCTTTGGCACCAACGCCAGCTGTAGGTGACTCTGTAGCTCATGTTCTTGAAGAGATGGGCTTGTCCTCTTGTGGGTGTCATGGCACTACAGCAGCACTAGCATTACTTAATGATGCGGTGAAAAAAGGTGGTCTTATGGCTTCCTCTCACGTAGGTGGGCTTAGTGGTGCATTCATTCCTGTCTCAGAAGATGCAGGCATGATTGATGCTGTATCCTGTGGCAGTTTGACGCTTGATAAATTAGAGGCCATGACATGTGTATGTTCTGTAGGTCTTGATATGATTGCTATTCCTGGAGACACTACTGCTGATACCATTTCTGCTATCATTGCAGATGAATCAGCAATTGGTATGATTAATAATAAGACAACTGCGGTTCGTGTAATTCCTGTACCTGGTAAAACTGTTGGAGAGGTTGTTGAGTTTGGTGGATTATTAGGCTATGCTCCTATTATTGAAGTGAGTCCATATAGTGCAGCCGAGTTCATTGCCCGTGGTGGAAGAATTCCTGCTCCTATTCGTAGCTTAACGAATTAATCCGTTTTTACAACCTACTTGTTGGAGGTGTCTTATGAGTGAATATGTGCTCGATTATGTGTGGGCCTTTGCACTAGCGCTCATCATAACCTTTGCACTTACCCCATTGGTAAAACGCTTTGCCGTTGCTGTTGGGGCAATAGATAAGCCTGATGCTCGAAAGGTGCATCATGGTGCGATTCCACGACTTGGTGGATTAGCAATCTTTCTCGGTTATGTGGGATCGGTTCTTTTTAACAATTCCATCCCGCATGATCATAAATTGTTTGGGTTTGTCCTTGGTACGGTCATTTTGGTGCTAGTTGGTATTTGGGACGACATTAAACAAATTGAGCCAAAAACTAAGTTAATGGGACAAATTATAGCAGCTGCTATTCTGGTGGCTTATGATATTCGAGTAGACTTCATTAACCTTCCTTGGGGTGGTGTAGTATATCTCAAGTATTGGGCTATTCCATTGACTATTTTCTGGATAGTTGGTTTTACAAATATTGTAAACCTAATTGATGGACTTGATGGCTTGGCTGCAGGTATTTCCTTTATCGCATGTATCGCTGTTTGTGCAATGACATTGCAACTTGGTCAAACTGATCTTGCTTGCCTTTCTCTTGCCTTAGCAGGTGCGACTGTAGGTTTCCTGCGGTATAATTTTAATCCTGCAAAAATATTCATGGGTGATACGGGATCGATGTTGTTAGGGTATACATTAGCGGCTATTTCCGTTATGGGGGCTGTAAAGACAGCTGCTATGATTGCTCTAGTGGTACCTGCCATTGTGTTAGGCTTGCCTATTTTGGACACCTTATTTGCTATTGTGCGCCGTAAAATCAGTGGACGTCCCATCTTTAAACCCGATAAAGGTCATGTTCACCATCGTTTATTGGCACAAGGATTAACACAAAAGCAAGCTGTATTGTTGATGTATGCAGTAACAGCTCTTTTCGGCGGTGTATCTGTTATCGTGGCAGAGGTTAATGCTTGGGTCGGCGCGACCTTGGTATTAGTAATTTTCTTGTGTAGTATTTATATTGCACGACGTCTTGGCGTTATCATGCATAGTGATGCGGCAGGGCATCCGTTACCACGTCCTACAATTGAACGCAGCGACTCGGATGATACCATATCCTTTGATCGCGATGAATTGGCTAAAGCTTTGGAGAATACTGATGATTCTCATAAGGAATAACTATCTGTGGGGTGCTTGGCGCCCCATTTTCTCTATCCTACTACGTTGGAGGCAACTATGTTAAAAGTTATGACAATCTTTGGTACAAGACCTGAGGCTATCAAGATGGCTCCTCTTGTAAAAGCGTTACAAGCAGCACCAGATATGGAACCTATTGTAACCGTTACGGCACAGCATCGAGATATGCTCGATCAAGTACTAAACTTGTTTAATATTACCCCAGACTATGATTTAAATATTATGAGTCAAGGTCAAACACTATATGATGTAACTAATCGTGCTTTGATGGGCCTTAAAGATGTATTAGAAGAAGCAAAACCTGATGTGGTACTCGTTCATGGTGATACTACAACTACCTTTGCTGGGGCCTTGGCTTCTTTCTATCAAGAAATTCCTGTAGGTCACGTGGAAGCAGGATTACGGACAGGTGATATTTACTCTCCGTTCCCTGAAGAGATGAATCGCAAATTGACGGGCTCTATTGCGACGTATCACTTTGCGCCTACTTCTAGTTCTGAAAGCAATTTAAAAAAAGAAAATATTAATACAGAACATCTTTATGTAACGGGCAATACTGTTATCGATGCTCTTGATACGACGGTGCAAGACAACTATGTATTCGATGATGCAGCTATTAATGCTCTTGATTCTGAAAAACGTACGGTCCTTGTTACCACACATCGTCGAGAAAACTTAGGCGAACCTATGCGTCATGTATATCAAGCCATTCGAGATTTAATTAATGAATTTGAAGATATTCAAGTTGTTTTCCCTGTACATAAGAATCCTAAAGTTCGCCAAGTTGTACAAGAGGAACTTGGTTCTGTGGAGCGTGTTACATTAATTGACCCTCTTGATTATGAACCGTTTGCAAACTTGATGGCTAAATCTTATTTGATTTTGACTGATTCAGGTGGAATTCAAGAGGAAGCCCCAGCTCTTGGTAAGCCTGTTCTCGTATTGCGTGATACGACAGAACGTCCTGAAGCGGTAGAAGCAGGTACCGTTCGCCTTGTAGGTACTGATAAAGATGCGGTACATAAAGCCGCTTATGAATTATTGAGCAATGCTGAAGCGTATAAGTTAATGTCTAACTCTGTTAACCCATATGGTGATGGTAAAGCATCTGAACGCATCATTCAAGCGTTGCGACATGAATTCTTAGGTGATGCGCGTCGTCCTGAACGTTTTGGTAAATAATATGGATAAGGATCTTGTGAAAGCCCTCGCCATGGCAACATCAGCGGGGGTCACACTGGTCTCCTGTATTGGAGGTTTTATTTGGCTAGGTTATAAATTGGATACTTGGCTTCAAACGGAACCACTCTGCATGGTCATATTTGGCCTAATAGGCGCTATAACAGGGTTTTATATGTTATATAAACAAGTTAAGTAGTGAGGTATGTATGAATCAATATATAAAATTCATAGTGTGCGTGCTACTGACTTGTTTTTTTATTGCCTTTTTCGGAGTAATAATACAGATTGCATGCGGATTGCAACAATATGTATGGGGCTGGTTGTGGGGCATTTTTATAATGGTGTTCTACTTGTTAAGTTTAGCTTTGCATGGTCAATCCATTGTATCAGGGGATCCTTACAAAGCCGTTCGTAAAGCTCGTAGACAGATGATATGGCGTCTTATGTTAGTAGGTTCATTAGTAGTCTTAGGATTAAAGATTCCCGGCATAGAGGCTATTAGCGTGTTTGTTGGTGTGGCACTTATTCAGCCTGCATTATATGTTGTTTACTGGTGGCTTAGTCGACATTTCTAATCTTATGATGTGTTAAATTATAGATATATTCCAATAATGCATTATACACAATACATTCATGAGTAATTAGAATTGTTTACCTTTCAAGTGTTGATTATATATCTATAACGATGTATGATGATACATATATATTATATTTATATTTATTGTAAATATATTAGTTTTTTATTATGTCTATGGAAGGGGTTGAGAACGTGGAATTACATGCGGGACACCATGAAGTCGTGCAGTGGTTAGGGTTGACATTTAATTTGGATACTCTAATTGCTACATGGGTTACTATGGCTATTGTAATACTGATAACAGTACTAGCCACCCGGGGACGAAAATTGGTGCCTGTAGGCTTGCAAAATATAGTTGAATCTATATTGGAAGGCTTAGAGGGGCAATTAGCTCCGAACTTAGGTCGTCATTGGCCGATGGTGAGTTCCTTGTTATTTACGTTTTTCTTATTTATTTTTGTAGGAAATGAATTAGGCTTAATGCCTACACTTAAGGCGTTAACATCACCAACATCTGATATCAATACTACAGTTGCATTGGCTTTATGTAGTACATTAGTAGTATGGGTTATGGGTATTAAAGTTAAAGGCTTATCTTACTTTAAGCATTTTGTACGACCTTATAAGGCTTTGCTAGTACTTAATATCTTTGAAGAGATCGCTAGACCTGTTACGCTTGCTTTCCGTCTATTCGGCAATATCGTAGCTGGTGAAATTTTGTTAGAAGTATTATACAAGTTGCCTTGGTTTGTACCTGTACCATGGGTGTGGATTGCTTTTAGTTTGTTTATCGGCATTATTCAAGCCTTTATTTTTACCGTTCTTACAGCATCCTATTTAGGGATGGCTCTTAGTGAGGAACATTAATTATTATATATGGAGGATATATTATGGAAGCTCAAGGTTTATTCGCATTAGCAGCAGCGATCGCAGTAGGTTGTGGTGCCATTGGTGCAGGTATCGGTGACGGTCTTGTATCTAGTAAAGTAATCGAAGGTATTACACGCCAACCTGAATTGCGTGGTCAATTGATGTCTACTATGTTCGTTGCGATTGGTTTAATCGAAGCGATGCCTATCATCGGTGTAGTAGTTGCGTTTATTTTGTTATTCAGATAATAACGAGGAGGAATAACCTTGGTTGACTTAAGCCTTGGAACGATTCTTGCTCAAATGTTGAACTTTTTTATATTAGTTTGGCTATTGGCGCGTTTTGCATATAAACCATTATTGGCTATGATGACAGAACGTAAAGAACGAATTGCTAAAGATTTAGAAGCTGCTGAACAAGCCCGTGCAGAGACAGAAAAGTTTAAAGCTGATTATGCAGCTCAAATTTCTAATGCTCGTGTAGAAGCACAACAAATTGTTGAAAAAGCAATTCAAGAAGCAGAAAATACTACACGAGAACAATTGGCAACAGCTCGCGAGCAAATTGAACAAGAAAAAAATCGTGCTCGTCAAGATATTGCCATCGAACGCGATCGTGCTATGAACAGCTTGCGTAACGAAGTGGTATCTTTATCTGTAGCTATGGCTGGTAAAGTTGTTGCTAAAGATATGAACAGCGAAACTAATACAAAATTGATCGAAGACGCTATTCGTCAACTTGATAGTAAAACGATAGGGTTGTGATACGATGAGCATAGAAATTGTAGCAGATAAATATGGTTCGGCTATGTTTGAATTAGCTCAAGAACAAAATATTTTGGAACTCATGGAGGAGCAATTAGGTTATGTAGCGTCCGTTATGGCGGAACAGCCTGAACTTCGTTTATTCCTTGAAAATCCAATCGTTACAGAAGATGCAAAGATTAAGTTAGTTGGTTCCATCTTTGAATCTAGTATCGACAAAGTTGCTTTACACTTTATCTATGTGATGATTAAACGCGGTCGCCATCGTTATATTGCGCAGGCCATTGCAGCGTTTATTCAAAAATCACGAGAGGCTCGTGGTATTTTGGAAGCTACTGTAACTGTAGCAGAACCAATCACAGCTGATGTAGAAGCATCTGTACAAGCTAAATTACGAGAAGTAACAGGGAAAGATGTTATTTTATCTGTGCGTCAAAATCCATCTATTATGGGTGGTATCGTTATCCAAGTAGGGGATAAACGCATTGATGGCTCTGTATCTCGTCGTTTAGAGGAATTAGAAAAATCTTTATTAAGAACGAACTCTATTAGATAGGGGTGAATGGGTATATATGAAAATGAAGCCTGAAGAAATCACTGCTATAATCAAACAGCAGATTCAGGACTATGATGTTGACCTCAATGTCGATGACGTGGGTACTGTTCTCGACGTAGGGGATGGCATCGCCCATATTTATGGTCTTGAAAGAGCCATGGCCGGTGAGTTGCTAGAATTACCACACGGCGTATATGGCTTGGTTTTGAACTTAGAATTAGATAATGTTGGTGCCGTACTATTAGGTGATGACTTCTTGATTAAAGAAGGAGACCAAGTGCGCCGTACTGGCAAAATTATGGACGTTCCTGCTGGAGATGCCTTGATTGGTCGCGTAGTAAACCCTCTTGGTCAACCTCTTGATGGCAAGGGTGCTATCCAAGCTACAGAACGTCGTCCTATCGAACATCCAGCACCTGGTATTGCGGATCGTCAATCCGTAAACGAACCATTGCAA
Organism: Veillonella parvula DSM 2008; assembly: GCF_000024945.1. NCBI lineage: Bacteria > Bacillati > Bacillota > Negativicutes > Veillonellales > Veillonellaceae > Veillonella > Veillonella parvula. Next base: position 1,748,120 of record NC_013520.1, on the reverse strand, counting down.
ACAGGTCTTAAAGCGATTGATGCGATGGTACCAATCGGCCGTGGTCAACGTGAGCTTATCATCGGTGACCGTGGTACAGGTAAAACTGCGATTGCCTTAGATACTATTTTGAACCAAAAAGGCAAAGATGTTATTTGTATTTATGTAGCTATTGGTCAAAAAGAATCTACGGTTGCTCGTGTAGTACAAAAACTTGAAGAAGCAGGGGCTATGGAATATACAATCGTAGTTTCTGCGAGTGCTTCCACTGGTGCACCTCTTCAATACATTGCCCCATACGCTGGTGTTGCCATGGGTGAATACTTTATGTACCAAGGTAAACACGTATTATGCGTATATGATGACTTAACAAAACAAGCGGCTGCATACCGTGCTATGTCCCTATTATTGCGCCGTCCACCAGGGCGTGAGGCATATCCAGGTGACGTATTCTACTTACACAGCCGTCTATTAGAGCGGGCTGCGAAACTTTCACCTGAACTTGGTGGAGGTTCTATTACAGCGTTGCCAATCATTGAAACACAAGCAGGTGACGTATCTGCATACATCCCAACAAACGTAATTTCCATCACCGATGGTCAAATTTTCTTGGGTACAGATATGTTCTACTCTGGTATTCGTCCAGCTGTTGACGTAGGTTTATCTGTATCTCGTGTAGGTGGTAGTGCTCAAACTAAAGCGATGAAACAAGTAGCGGGTCAATTACGTTTGGACCTTGCTCAATATCGTGAGTTGGCTGCTTTCGCTCAGTTTGGTTCCGACCTTGATGCGGCTACACGCGCTCAACTTGATCGTGGTGAACGCTTAACTGAAATGTTAAAACAAGGTCAATATGAGCCTATGAGCGTAGCGGAAATGGTTATTAACCTTTACGCTGGTACAAAAGGGTACTTAGCAGATATTCAAGTGGCAGATGTATTGTCCTTTGAAGCTGAACTTTTACGCTATGTAAAAGCAAATTACCCTGAAATCATCACTAACATTGAAACGTCTAAGAAAATTGACGAAGAAACTGAAAATCTATTGAAGCAAGCAATCCCAGAATGTGTTGAAGCATTTGGCTCTACACATACATTAGTGTCTCGTAAGGAGGCGTAATGTATGGCTAGTGCACAAGATTTGCGAAAACGCATAAAAAGTGTTACCAATACGCAGCAAATTACAAAAGCGATGAAGATGGTAGCTTCTGCTCGTCTTCGTAGGGCACAAACAAAAGCGGAAGCTACTCGTCCTTACGCAGAAAAGATAGGGCAAATCTTGCGTCATATGTCTAATAGTGATTTAGAAGGCTTTGAAAGTCCTCTCTTAGATGTGCGACCTGTAGAACGCACTTGCTACATTGTAGTAGGTGCAGATAAAGGTCTTGCAGGGGCATTTTCGTCTAATGTGTTGAAATTTGCCATGGAACAATTACATGGTAAGTCTTCTGACACGTACCGTGTTATCACGGCAGGCAGAAAGCCTAGAGATAGCATGAAATCTAGAGGTATTCATATCGATAAGTCCTATGCGGGCTTTTCTGATAAACCATCCTATGAACATGCGCGTACCATCATGCATGAAGCACTTTCACTATACGAACGTCATGAAGTTGACGAAGTCATCATGATCTATACACATTTTGTAAATTCTATGACGCAAATTGCACAGGCTGAGCGCTTGTTGCCAATAGAGCAACCACAAGATGAGGTAAAAGGAGAAGAGTATGATTTCATGCCATCTGCTGTATCCGTCTTGGAGGCGTTGTTGCCAAAATACTTAGAAATTACAGTTTATAATGGATTGTTGCAATCTGCAGCTAGTGAATTGGGTGCTCGTATGACGGCTATGACATCTGCTACAGATAATGCAGGGGAACTCATTGAGTCCTTAGGCCTTGAATATAACAAGTTGCGTCAATCTAGCATTACAAACGAAATTTCTGAAATCGTTGGTGGCGCTAATGCCTTGCAATAGATAAGGAGACATCTGTCGATGAGTAATAATATTGGTAAAGTTGTGCAGGTCATCGGCCCAGTTGTAGACGTGCGCTTTGATGCTGGTCATTTACCAGCTATCTACAACGCCATCCACATCTACCATGACCACAAGGCACACGATAGACAAAAAATCGTAGTAGAGGTTATGCAACACTTAGGCGACGATACAGTTCGTTGCGTTGCTATGAGTTCTACTGACGGTATGACACGTAATATGGAAGCGGAAGATACTGGCGCTCCAATCTCCATCCCTGTAGGGGAAGGCGTATTAGGTCGTATCTTTAACGTACTTGGTGAAACGGTAGACCATGATCCAGCTCCAGTTGTGGCTGATGAAAAGTGGCCTATTCATCGTCCAGCACCTAAATTTGATGACCTTTCTCCGGATACACAAATCTTGGAAACAGGTATTAAGGTCGTTGACCTTATCGCTCCATACGTAAAAGGTGGTAAAATTGGTCTCTTCGGTGGTGCCGGTGTAGGTAAAACCGTATTGATTATGGAATTGATTCATAATGTTGCTACAGAGCACGGCGGTTACTCCGTATTCTCCGGCGTAGGTGAACGTACTCGTGAAGGTAATGACTTGTGGAACGAAATGAAAGAGTCTGGCGTTATCAACAAAACAGCTCTCGTATACGGCCAAATGAATGAGCCACCAGGGGCTCGTATGCGCGTAGGTCTTACTGGACTTACAATGGCTGAATACTTCCGTGATGTGAAAAAACAAGACGTGCTCTTGTTCATTGATAACATATTCCGCTTTATTCAAGCGGGTTCCGAAGTATCCGCCCTCTTAGGTCGTATGCCATCTGCCGTAGGTTATCAACCTACATTGGCTAATGACGTAGGGGCATTGCAAGAACGTATTACATCTACAAAAGAAGGCTCCATTACCTCTGTACAAGCTGTATATGTACCTGCCGATGACTTGACTGACCCTGCTCCAGCAGCGACATTCGCTCACTTGGATGCGACAACAGTATTGTCTCGTTCCATTGCGGAACTTGGTATCTATCCAGCGGTGGATCCTTTGGATTCCACAAGCCGTATTTTGGATCCACATGTACTTGGTGAAGAGCACTACGCAGTAGCTCGTGGCGTACAAGAAGTATTGCAAAAATATCGCGACCTTCAAGATATTATCGCAATTCTTGGTATGGAAGAATTGTCTGACGAAGATAAACTCACTGTATCTCGCGCTCGTAAGATTCAACGTTTCTTGAGTCAACCATTCTTCGTAGCAGAAGTATTTACTGGTTCTCCTGGTAAATATGTGCCATTGTCCGAAACATTGAGAGGCTTCAGAGAAATCTTGGATGGTAAACATGATGAATTGCCAGAAGGTGCATTCTACATGGTTGGTACCATAGATGAAGCCGTTCAAAAAGCAAAGGAAATGCAAGAGAAGGGGGAATAATCCATGGCGGAACCTATGACCCTACAGATAATTACACCTGATGCAATCGTATTCGAAGGTCAATCTACATTCTTTGTAGGTAAAGCTATCGATGGTGCTTTTGGTATTTTGCCAAATCATGCGCCTATGATTATTGCATTAGACTTAGCACCTTTACGCATTGATCAACCAGATGGAACATCTCGTGAATATGCTGTATTTGGTGGCTTCTGTGAAATTGAACATAATAAGGTGAGTATTGTAACCCCTGACTGTCAAGATCCAACATCCATTGATGTGGAACGTGCTCGTCAAGCTAAAGAGCGTGCAGAAGGTCGGTTATCAAATCCTACACCTGATATTGATGTAGAAAGAGCGGAAGCAGCATTGCAACGTGCTTTACTGCGCTTGCATGTTACAAAAATGTTATAAGAAAAAGGCTAGCCATCTGGCTAGCCTTTTTTTTATAAATTTATCTACAAGACGCTCACACCTTTTAAGGAGTATGCAGTATTCTTAGGTTGTTCTACTTGAAAATCTAATACAACAGGTGCCTCAGAATTAATACCAGGTGCTTGGTAACGGTCACGGTCTGTTGGAATTCGTTTGTATGGTAATTTATCAAGTAATATAGTCATAACTTTGTTCCAAACTGATTTATGTGTTGGCATAGTTAAAGAGTCATCAGTTTGGTTGAAGCCCGTACGAACAGTATGGATTACCTTATCGTTTACATCATAATAGTATAAAAGGGCATTAACCTTTGCAGCGATATAAATTTCATGATTATCCTTATTGTATGGATCTGGGCTGTTAATAGTATTAACTTGTACATATATATCTTGTAATGGCACAGGCATAATAACAATTTCAGAATTTTGGGCCTCTGCAATTTGAGCAAGATCAGCGGCTTTAATTTCTGCAGTTGGTGTGTTAGTACTTACAATGGTTGTATCATAGTAAGGATATTTAAGTGTATTTGATAAGCGATCTGTCATGTAGTGACCAAATTGAGCTGTGTTTTCATTGCGCAAATTTGCTGGTACAACAATAGTTACTTTGCGGCTTGGAAAGTTTTCCAAGTGACCATCATGACTTGTACTAGTAGCATTAATAGTTGCTTTTTCTGAAGCTCCAGAAATTGGTGTAGTTGTTGGTGTTGCAGCTACTTTTATGACAGGCTCCATATTTGTTTTAGGGGGTAATGTAGAAGCCTCATTACTTGTATTACTTTGTATAGTGCTAAGAGCCACAGGTTGCGTTGTATTTGGTGTTAGCTGACTCAAATCGATCATAGCAGCACTAGCTGTTGTAAATGCAGTTGTGAGTAGTACAGCAAGTACTGTAAGTAGTGGACGTTTATAGAGTCCGAAGTTATGTAACATAATTCCTCCTCTTAATAAAACTCTTTTAAAATTACAAATTATACAATTTATATTATTATATCATATATATAAAAAAAAGAAGCAAGCTTAACAGCTTGCTTCTTTAGTCTGGTGGACGATGACAGGATCGAACTGCCGACATCCTGCTTGTAAGGCAGGCGCTCTCCCAGCTGAGCTAATCGTCCATGTGGTGACCCGTCCGGGAATCGAACCCGGGATACCGCCGTGAAAGGGCGGTGTCTTAACCGCTTGACCAACGGGCCAGAATGGCTCCTCGAGTAGGACTCGAACCTACGACCGATCGGTTAACAGCCGATTGCTCTACCGACTGAGCTATCGAGGAATGGTACGATTGTTATTATATGTTAGATTAATTATAAAAGCAAGCATTTTTTTTAGAACACTATAAAATAGATACTATCAATTATGACTAAAAGACATAACTTTATAAATAAAATTGGTTATCAATAATTTTGATGAGAGAGTCATTAAAATTAATAAAATCTATAGAGCTTAATAACTATAGATATTTACTATGTTCTAAGGTGATTGCATGACTCCAAGTGCATGGGAGTTAGCAATATAAGTATATTGAAGATAATCGGTATACATATGCATTATAGAAAAGTTTAAAAGATTTAGTTGAAAAGTAGTATCAGTTAAGAAAGAAGTGTATTTATCTTATTAGATATAGCCTATGTTTGTGGTTCATTTTAAACCAAATCTATATATAATAAAGTAGGTAAAAATATAAGATATAAAAATCTTATTGATATATGATAGACTATGACTTTTATCACAATGCAGGGCTATTTTAGTGACTAGAGAATAAGGTCTATATAGCCTATTGAAAAACCGAAATATATACAAAAATATTCATGAAAACAATTCTCAAAAACCGAAAAATCATTGAGAAAACTGTATAGGTAAGGCGTTGAATCCCCCTATATTGTGTGCTACGATTTATGTATAGAGTTAATCTCATCGGTTTGAGATAGATATTCTTTCATATGTTTGAGAATTTTATTTTATCTCATCGGTATTAGAATTAATATTCAACTATTTTCCTGAGGAGGGATTATCTTGCGCGAGATTCAAGTATCTGAAATCACAAAAACAGTCCGTCAAATGTGTATGGACGCAGCTTACCACTTGCCAAAAGACATCTATGAAGGTTTGAAAAAAGGCCGTGAAACAGAAGAGTCTTCAGTAGGTCGTATCGTTCTTGATCAAATTATTAAAAATGCAGAAATTGCCGATGCTGAAGATCGTCCATACTGCCAAGATACTGGTATGACTATGGTATTCTTAAAAGTTGGTCAAGATGTTCATTTCGTTGGTGGTGATCTTACAGAAGCTATCAATGCTGGTGTTGCAGCTGGTTATGTTGAAGGTTATCTTCGTAAATCCGTTGTAGCTGAACCATTGTTCAATCGTAAAAATACACAAAATAACACACCTGCAATCATCTATACTGAAATCGTTCCTGGCGATAAAGTAGATATTCAAGTAGAATTAAAAGGTTTCGGTTCTGAAAATAAATCCGATGTAGCTATGCTCGTACCTGCTGATGGTGTGGAAGGCGTTAAAAATGCAGTCCTTGAAATCGTAAAACATGCAGGTCCTAACCCATGCCCTCCAATTGTACTCGGCATTGGTATTGGCGGTACTATGGACCAAGCAGCAGTTATGTCCAAAAAAGCGTTGCTTCGTGACATTAGCGTACCTCATAAAGATGCAGACTATGCAAAATTAGAAGAAGAAATCATGGAAATGGTTAACAAAACTGGTATTGGACCTCAATTGGGTGGCACTACAACTTGTATCGGTGTAAACATCGAATGGGGTGCAACTCACATCGCAGGTCTTCCTGTTGCAGTTACTATCATGTGCCATGCTGCTCGTCATGCTCACGTAGTACTTTAATCGATAGGAGGTAAAAACAATGGCTGAATCAATTCGCATTAATACTGAAGAATATAATGAAGAGTTTTCCCGCAAATTAAAAGTTGGTGATAGCGTTCTTATCACTGGTAAAATTTACTCCGCTCGTGACGCTGCTCATAAAGTTATGACTGAAGCTTTAGCGCGTGGTGAAAAATTACCAATCGACTGGACAAATAAATTCGTTTATTATCTTGGACCAACACCTGCAAAACCTGGTGATCCAATTGGTTCCGCTGGTCCTACAACTTCCGGTCGTATGGATGCTTACACACCAACAATGCTTGACCAAGGTATCAAAGGCATGATTGGTAAAGGTTCCCGTAAACCAGAAGTAGTTGAATCCATGAAGAAAAATGGTTGCACATACTTCGCAGCAGTTGGTGGCGCTGCAGCATTGATTGCAAAATCCATCAAAAAATATGAAGTACTTGCTTATGGAGAACTTGGACCAGAAGCTTTGGCTGAATTGACTGTTGAAGATTTCCCTTGCATCGTGGTTGGCGATACTGAAGGTAATAACTTCTACGAATTAGGCCAAAAACCTTACAGAAAAATCTAATATCACCATTGAGTGATTGAAAGAGGCTTGCTAAAGCAAGCCTCTTTTTGTTGTTAAGCCATAATCATAAGATGTTCATCCGTTACGTGTAGAGTTTAGTCTACCGATTCTGTCGGTTTTATGATAATATACATATAGATTTTATACATTCAATTTGAGTGAGGCGATAACATGACTTCTGTAGAAACTATTCGTCAGTCAACTCGCAACGCGATGGCTGAATTACTTGATTTAGCAAAGGTTCGCGAAGGTCAATTATTCGTTGTTGGCTGTTCCACTAGCGAAATTGTAGGTAAAAAAATCGGCACTGACTCTCACCTTGATGTGGCTCAGGTCGTATTTGATGAAATATACAATGCTGTTAAGGCTAAAGGACTTAACTTGGCTATTCAATGTTGTGAACATATTAATCGTGCACTTGTTATGGAACGTAGCGCCATGACATGGGAGGAGGAAGTTAATGTTGTTCCTCAACGTCATGCGGGTGGTGCCCTGGCTGTGATGGCGTACGAATATTTTGATGATCCTGTGATGGTTGAATTTATTCAAGCTGATGTAGGCATCGATATTGGAGATACTTTCATTGGTATGCACATGAAACACGTTGCAGTGCCTGTACGTCTTTGTGTGAAAGAAATTGGGAAAGCACATGTGACCGCTTGTCGTGTTCGTCCGAAGAGCATTGGCGGTGAGCGTGCTGTATATAATGAAGCATTGATGTAGGGGGATAGTATGTCAAACCTAATACCGTATTTTGTATTAGCCGTCGTGGCATTGGGATTCTTTGCTGTTTGCTATGCTGTATTTAGCGGTGGTGATGGTGAAAGTAAGGCAAAAGAAAAATCCTATAAAAACATAAGTAATAAAAATAATCCTAAAGCGCATAATGATGTTATATTTGCAACGGAGTCGCAAGAGGGCAATGTAACAATCACACATACGAGTGGAACTAATGTATATACTGCATCAATTCCGGATACAGTTGAAACGGTGGTCGGTGAAGAGCGAGAACCGGCTGAACCTCTGGTTGATCCTATAGATACCTCTTATAATAAAAGAAGTACTCTAAAGTCTAATTCAAGTCATGTTTCAGAGGGAGAATATGCGTTAGCATTAGGTTCGGATAATGGAACACCAATAGGGGATGAAACCATTGTGATGACAGCCGTATCAGATCTTAAGCAAGCTAATCAAGCCAATCAAGGTGTTACTCCGTTGGTGGATAAAACTATTGTCCTCGATGTTGTTACAGATGAACTTCTCAATAACGCAAATAATGTTGAAGATACAATTGCTATGGGTGAATCTGTGGAAGCCTTTGAAGCTGATGAAGCGGATAGCATAGATGCTACACAGATGATAGGTGGTGCAAACGAAATACAAACCGCGGAAGGTCCATCGGTATTAGATGAAACGCGTTTGTTTGATGCTTCTGAAATTGAAGCGCAATTGGCGGCAACAAGTTTAACTGAAGAGGAGGAACCGCATGGTCAATGGGCAAAAGCGGCGCATGAGGATAAATGCGTTGAGTTGGCTATAGCACCATTTGTTCATTCCTTTGGGGTGTTACATGGTGATACGCAACACTATGTAGAATCTATTACAAGAGATGCTTTAGCGGCTCTCAATATTACAAAAATTGTTGAAGTGAATGCATTACTAGAGAATATTGTTATTCAAGAAGCTTTGATGAGTATGCAAAAGGCATATGCCGCTACAAATACAGAGTGGATGAAGTCCGCTGCGTTAGGTGCTTTTCTAGATGTGGTTCAATCTCCTAAATCTAGTACGCCATACCTCGTAGCTTTTGATGCATTACGTGTATTACCTCATTTAACATTAGGTCACTTCCAAGTTATGGCCTTAACATTATTGTTACATTATTCTAGAAATTCTAATAACTATGGATTGATTCACTTCCAACATTATGTGGAAAAATATATTGAGCCATTCATCTCTGATTTGCCTCGAAATGATTCCTTCTATCGCCAGCTAGACTACTTACGCTGTACACAAGAAGAACAAGAGCCTATCACTTTATGCCAAGTGTTGTCGAATTCATATCCGTTTGTATTCAACTATCGTGGTTTCTCTAAGGAAGAACTCTTCCGTGCTACAGATGGTCATGGTGTGGATCCACGTTATGTGGTGCGTAGCTTGAACTCCAATCTTTATAAATTAGCCTTGGTAGATGAGTCTTTAGCACCACAATTCTTTAGACAAACACGAATTTCTAATGCTATGGTTCAACGTGATCTTTTAGCTCTGATGAAGAGCAAACCTACTGCTTTCAGGGGCCAAGAGGCGCGTGATATCATGGATGATATTTCACCGGTTCTATTGGACTTAGCTGATGTCTTTGATAGCACGCCAATGTCTAAAATTAGCTTAACATTGTTAGGCCTTTACTTAGGTCGTGCTCATGTGAAAGCAACCATTGGTGAAGAATTTGATTTGTCTCATTGGTTCTAATTTACAATTTTAAGCACTATATAGTTTGAAAAATTATATTATATAGTTATTATATACTTAAAACCGTTATATACTTTATGAGTCGTGTAATAAAAAAGTCTCTCAAGATTATCTTGAGAGACTTTTTAGTTTGTTAAATTTAATAGCCATTAAGTATTAAAAGGTGTTAAAGCCGAATTCTTCAATGTCTTCAATGTTTTTAATTGTTACGGTGCGCCCTGTAATATCAATGAGACCTTCATCGCGAAGGCGCCCTAATTCACGGCTAAGGGCTGTGCGAGATACATTGAGAACCTCAGCCATTTGCTCGCGGTTGTGGGGTAATTGAATTGTGTTAGAATGCTGACGTTTATAAATATCTGTTAAGTACGCAAAAATCTTTTCACGCATCCCTTTTAATGTGAGGTAGTGGACTTTTCTGGTTAATAGAATTGCTTTTTCAGATAAATCCTCTAATAGATTAGATAGGATTTTAGTTTGGCATTGATGACAATCCGGTAATGTTTTAATAAAGGTTTCAAGGGGAATAAACATAATTTTAGTTGCTTTTGTTGCCTTAATGGTAGCAGGCCATAAAGGCTGTTTGCTAAATAGTAGTGCTTCTCCAAAAATATCTGATTGCTCTAAGTTTGCCATAATAACTCGTTGGCCCATCACATTTTCACGAGTCAGTAAAGCGCTGCCTTCAAGGATGACGCCGATACCCTCCATAGGATCTCCAGCGAGGGCTATAAAATCGTTTTTTTTGTAACTGTGGATGATAACTTTGGCATTATTTAAATAGCTACGCAGCTCTGGCTCTCCTAATGTATTGAATAAAGGACATTTCACGAGGGTGGGCATATATTGATTAATGATATCGTTTGAAAGTATTTGTTTCATAAGTACCTCCGGTGTGATAAAGTCTATAGCAATTAAAAATGATTATTGTATAATAAAAGTATAAGACTAAATGGTCTACCTGTTCCATAAGAGAAGTCAGGAAAATTTTTGAAAAAGTTTTTATTTGTTGCTCAAGCTACAGAAATTGTATCATCTTTACGTTATACTTTCAAATGTAATCAATCAGACAACTGATAAAACATCAGTGTAATGTATAGGTTTTATATTATCTAGCTTGACTGCGAGGAAGTCTCGCAAAGGAGGATTTTTAAATGAGTATGTTCTGTTATCAATGCGAACAATCTGCAGCACCAGGTGGCTGTACTGTACAAGGTGTATGTGGTAAAACTGCACCAGTTGCTAACTTACAAGACGAATTAACTGCTGCCTTAGTTGGCTTGGCTCGCGCTTTAGACGTAAAGGGTCATACTAAAGAAGGTATCGATTATATTATGCGCGGTTTGTTCATGTGTGTAACAAACGTAAACTTCTCTGAAGACCGCGTTCAAGAATTCATTGACGAAGTGAATGCTTACCATGCAAAAGTGGACAGCGCTCAACAAAACTTTGATTGGGAACAATTGTGGAAAGGTGAAGAAGACATCGTATCCCTTCGTTCCACATTATTGTTAGGTATGCGTGGTATGGCTGCATACGCATGGCATGCTGCTCGCCTTGGCTTCCACGATGCTGATGTTGACGCTTGGTTCGTTAAAGGTATGGTAGAATTCGCTAAAGATCACAGCGCTGAAGAATGGCTTGATCTTTTAATGGAATTCGGTCATATCAACTTGAAATGTATGGCTGTTCTTGATAAAGCTAATACTGAAACATATGGTACACCTGTACCAACTACAGTTCCTTTGACTGTAGAACCAGGTCCTTTCATCGTTGTAACTGGTCATGACCTTCATGACTTGAAACAATTATTGGAACAAACTGACGGTAAAGGTGTAAATATCTATACTCATGGTGAAATGTTGCCTTGCCACGCTTATCCTGAATTGAAGAAACATCCTCAATTGAAAGGTAACTTCGGTACAGCATGGCAAAACCAACAAAAAGAATTTGTTGATGTTCCTGGTGCATTCTTGTTCACTACAAACTGCATTATGCCACCAAAAGAAAACTACAAAGCTAATATCTTCACTACAGATATGGTAGGTTTCGATGGTTGTGCACATATCGAAGAAAAAGAAGATGGTACTAAAGACTTCTCCGCCGTTATCAACCGTGCTATCGAATTGGGCGGCTACAAAGAAGCTCAAGAATTCACTGGTATCAACGGTGGTCATGAAGTAACTACTGGTTTCGGTCATGGCACAGTATTGGGTATTGCTGATAAAGTAATCGACGCTGTAAAAGCTGGCGCTATTAAACACTTCTTCTTGGTAGGTGGTTGTGACGGTGCTAAAGTTGGCCGTAACTACTACACTGAATTCGTTAAACAAACTCCAAATGATACTGTAGTATTGACATTGGCTTGTGGTAAATTCCGTTTCAACGACATGAACATCGGCGAAATCGGTGGTATCCCTCGTATCCTTGATATGGGTCAATGTAATGATGCTTACTCCGCTATTCAAGTAGCAGTAGCTTTAGCTGGTGCATTTGAATGTGATGTAAACGACTTGCCATTGACATTGGTATTGTCCTGGTATGAACAAAAAGCGGTATGTATCTTGTTAACATTGTTGGCATTGGGTATCCGTAACATTTACATCGGACCTTCCTTGCCTAAATTCTTCTCCAGCAATGTATTGAACATTTTGGTAGAAAAATTCCAATTACATCCAATTACAACTCCAGAAGCTGACATGAAAGCTATCTTGGGTTAATAGGATCTATTAATCTGTTAACCACAGTCCTACGTCCCCTCTCTTTTATGATTTAGGACTGTTGTTATAAATGACGCACCTAGGGTTATCCTTAGGTGCGTTTTTTTACTATTATTGTGAAAGCTATCTATCGAGTGTTTGTATATTGATGGGGCCCAAAATTATTTCGACAACTTGGTTACCAACAGGCACAACCTATCTCATGCCTCCATACGGCGCGTAAGTCGGCCCTCAATAGGTTGTGTCTGTTAGTAAAATGTTTGTGGAACATAAGTCCCATCAATATACAAACTCATAAAATAGCTTTCATCAGAATAGTGAGGTGAGGGGGAGATGTCGCTGCATAAGTATAGTCTTTCCTTTTTATAACTGTAGATATAAAGGCGTCCCATCAATATACTGCTCTTTGATAGTTTTCATATAAATAGTAGTCCTTCATAGACGCACAAAGATGCCTCTAATGTGCATATAGACAAGGCTCGATATTGGTTGCTATACTATAGGTGAAATAGGATTTTTTCACATGGTTTATGTGTATATAGAGGCATATATGAATAGTATTTTTGATATTATAGGACCTATCATGATTGGTCCGTCTAGTTCGCATACAGCGGGGGCTGCTCGGCTAGGCAAGATGGCGCGTTGTATTTTTCGTTCTACTCCTAAAAAGGTAGATTTAACTTTATATGGATCTTTTGCAAAAACTTACAAAGGTCATGGCACGGATCGTGCCTTGATTGGTGGTTTATTGGGTTATAAAGAGGATGATAAAAATATCCGCATTGCTCATGAAATAGCGAAAAAAGAGGGGATGGAGTTTGCTTTCATCGAGTCTCCTCTTGATGTAGGGCATCCAAATGTGGTGCGTTTTGATATGTATGATGAACATAATCGTCATATGACTGTTATTGGTCGCTCTCTCGGTGGGGGGCAGATTATGATTACCGAAGTAGATGGAAATGATATGTCCATTACAGGAGATGAGTTTACGCTCGTCGTGTTCCATGAGGATAGACCTGGTGCGATTTCTCTTGTTAGCCAAGCATTGAGCGAGTCTGATATTAATATCGCTACGATGCGTGTATTCCGAAAGGGCAAGCACAAGGATGCGGTCATGGTTATTACTACGGACACAGTGGTAAATCCTATTACGGTTCAGTTTATGCGCGAGTGTCCAGGGATTCAAGATGTTATGACCTTTGAAGCGTTATAGGAGGGCGAATAATGAGTTATGCATATGATACAATTGCAGATATTATTCGCCTAGGTGAGGAAAATAATATTTCCTTTGGCGATGTAGTACTGCGCTATGAATTAGAAAATTATGATCGTAATGAAGAAGCGGTTGTTCGAGAAATAGAGAATCGCTTAGATATTTTTGAGAGCTCCATTCAAGACGGTATAGCTTATGCTGAGAAAACTGCTTCTGGTATGTCGGGTGGTCAAGCGGCACAGCTTAATGGGAAAACACCTCGTTTTATGAGCGATATTGCATATAAGGCGATGACTTATGCTATTGCTGTAAACGAGGCGAATGCAAAGATGTTCCGCATTGTCGCTTGTCCTACGGCAGGCTCTTGTGGTGTTATGCCTGGTGCTGTGAAAGCAGTAGCTGATCACTACCAATTAGATAGAGCCACAGTTGTAAAAGGCTTCTTAGCTGCGTCCGGTATTGGCAATGTGGTGGCAAATCGAGCTTGTGTTGCTGGTGCTGTTGGCGGTTGCCAAGCAGAAATCGGCACAGCTGCGTGTATGGCGGCAGGGGCTATCGTCGAAATGATGGGAGGCTCACCACGTCAAGTAGGCCATGCTATTGCATTGTGCATGAAAAATTTGTTGGGCCTTGCTTGTGATCCGGTGGCGGGACTCGTAGAGGTGCCATGTGTTAAACGTAATGGTTTCTATGCAGTTCATGCTATTACTGCATCTGAAATGGCGTTGATGAATATTGAAAGCCAAATTCCACCAGATGAAGTCATCGAAGCGATGAATAATATAGGTCGTGCTATGCCGGCAGCATTGCGTGAAACAAGTGATGGCGGTCTTGCGGTAACACCGACAGGTACAGCTATTGCGGAAAGAGTGCAATCCTTATAAGGATTGCACTTTTTTCATGCTTTCATTTGTAGTAAAATAAAAGTTAGACTAGTTCAGAAAGGAGCGTGTATGATGGAACAAGCAAATCGAATATTGACCATATTGGAAGAAGCTGGTCATGAAGCCTATATCATAGGCGGCGCTGTGCGCGATATTTTAATGCATCAAAAGCCGCATGACTTCGATATTGTGACGTCTGCACGTCCCGATACGGTAATTGAAGTTCTTCGCAGTCATGATATTCAAACGACAGACCTCGTAGGCAAATCTTTTGGTGTAGTGGTAGCTACATTAGAGGGAAAGCAATACGAAATTGCTACATATAGAACAGAACGATATGGCGCAGATAGCCATCGTCCCGAAGAAATTACTTATGCCGATACCTTAGAAGAAGATGTATTGCGTCGTGACTTTACAGTCAACGGCATGGCTATGAACCGCTACGGTGAGGTTATTGACCTTGTAGGTGGACGCCGAGATATAAAACACAAGACGTTACGCACCATTGGTAATGCGCAGGAACGTTTTGAAGAAGATGCATTGCGATTATTTAGGGCGTGTCGCTTTGTGGCAAAGTTGGATTTCTTGCCGAGTAAAGAGCTATTAGAGGCTATGCCTAAGGCCTTTCATCGCGTACCTGGGTTATCCTTAGAACGCGTACGGAGTGAGATTAATCGTCTTATGTTAGAGCCTGCGGTGGCTAAGGGACTTGATGTCCTTGTTCAATCTCGTTTGGCAGAATGCTCTTGTCGCGTTGTAGAAAATGGTGTGGCTCGGGAGGTTCCTATCTTGCCTGAACTATACCATCTCGTGAATTTGCCCCAAGAAAAGGACTTTCATGAATTCGATGGTTGGTACCATACACTAGCCGTTGTCTCCCATACGGAACCGGATTTGGTGTTGCGTTGGGGGGCTTTATTACACGATGTGGCAAAGGGGATGCCAGCGGTGCGCGCTGTTATCAATGGTCGCCTCACGGATCGTGGGCATGATACACTAGGAGCGGAGATGACAGAAACGTTATTAACACGCCTAGGATATCCGAAGGCCTTTGTGCAACGAGTGGCGTGGATTGTGAAAAACCACATGCGCTTTCACTATTTCGTACAAAATGGTGATGCAAACGAGAAAAAATGGCTTCGTAAGGAAGCTCGGAGTGGAGAGTTCCGAGATAGCCAAATTATGCGCACTGCCTGGGAGCAATTAGCTAAGGTTTGTGCTGCCGATGTGTTAGGCTGTGGGAAACCTTACTCATCTACAGATGGAACGTTAGCCTTTGGCGAATGTATGGCAGATCTTAGTTTGGAGATGCCTGTGCATACAAAGGATCTAAATTATGATGAACGAGTGATTAAACTCGCTGGGAAGCAAGTAGGGGAAGGATTGCAATATTTATTGGGTCAGGTACAAAATGGGGTTGTTCCTAATGAACCAGATGCGCTATATGACGCATTAGACCATAAGTTACGCCGTCCAGTGGAGAAATGATGAATTTACTAAATAAAGCGTTGCGACACGTGAGTGGTTGGAGTCGTACTACTTGGTGTCTTGCCATTCTCATGACTGTTGCCTTTGTCCTCATAGGGCGTTTGGCACAGTTGCAGGTCTTTGATACATTTGATCTGGAGAAGAAAAATTTATTACAGGTTCAAGTAG
Organism: Veillonella parvula DSM 2008; assembly: GCF_000024945.1. Classification (NCBI taxonomy): domain Bacteria; kingdom Bacillati; phylum Bacillota; class Negativicutes; order Veillonellales; family Veillonellaceae; genus Veillonella; species Veillonella parvula. The sequence continues at coordinate 1,731,906 of NC_013520.1, read as the reverse complement.
ATAGAAAATTACAATCACCGCGCGGTACAATCTATGACCGTAATGGTAAGCCTTTGGCGATGAGTGTGGTTACAAAATCTTTGTATGCGGATCCTAAGATGATTAAACAGTCTCCCCAAGAGATTGCGGAACTCATTTCGCCATATGTAACCATGTCAAAAGAAAATATTGTGAAAGCTCTGCAAGAGGATTCTGCCTTCGTATGGATTAATCGCATGATGGATGCGGACAAGTCTAAGGCGGTGGCACAAGTCATTAAGGATAATAATATTGCGGGCCTTAACTTTGTGGAAGAGTCCAAACGTTATTACCCAAATGGTGTACTAGCAGCTCAAATACTAGGGTTTGTCGGTACCGATGATAAAGGCCTTGATGGTCTCGAAATGGTCCTCGATGATGAGTTAAAGGGTGGCGTACAGCAAGAAATCGTTGCTACCGATAATAAAGGTAATGCTATTTTTGGTTCCGTTTTGTCCAAGTTCTTACCTGATAAGGGTAAAAGCGTAACTTTAACAATTGATGCGACCATCCAATTTATTGCAGAACGTGCGCTTGATAAAGCGATGGCTGATACAGGGGCTAAACATGCTAGCGTTATCGTTATGGATCCCAAGACTGGTGAAATTCTTGCGATGGCAAATCGTCCAAGCTATGATCCTAACAATTATAACCAAAGTGGAGAAGAGGCTTTCAAAAATATTGCTGTTACTAACTTATACGAACCAGGTTCTACATTCAAACCAATCGTTGCATCTGCAGCTCTTGCATCAGGAAAGTGGAAATTAGAAACCGTGTACAATGATAAAGGGGCCTTTGTAGCGAATGGTCATGTGATGAGAAACTGGAATGGTGAAGGTTATGGACCAGTTCGATTGCTAGATATCTTGAAGTATTCTATCAATACAGGTATGGCAGAAATTGGTACAACAACTGGGGCAGATATCCTTTCTAAATATGTGCGCGATTATGGTTTTGGCTCTGAAACGGGCATTGAATTGCCTGGTGAAGGAGCAGGTATCCTGTATAATCCGGAAGATATGAGTAAGTTGGATGTAGCGACTATGTCTATCGGTCAAGGTATTGCGGTTACGCCGTTACAAATGGTACGTGCCTTTGGTGCTCTTTCTAATGGAGGAGCCATGATGCGTCCGCATATTATCAAGTCTTATAGCAATGCTCAAGGGGAAGTAACAAGCACTACCGAAAATACTGTAGTAGGTCAACCAGTGCCAGAGGAAACAGCAAAAACTATTGTAGATATCTTGGAAAAAGAGGTGTCTGAAGGCGGTGGTAACAAAGCGATGGTAGAAGGCTATCACTTTGGAGGCAAAACTGGTACGGCGGAAAAATTAGATACTAAACGCGGTGGCTATTTAGATGGTCAATACATTGCATCCTTTATCGGCTTTGGCCCTGTAGAGGATCCGAAATTTGTGGTTCTTGTAGCCATTGATGATCCGCAAAAAGGGTCTATTTATGGTGGTCAAATTGCGGCACCAGTATTTAAAGATATTGTGTCTCAACTTGTACGGTACTACCAATTGAGCCCATATGTTAAAGATAGTACTCCTGTAGCTGTTAAACCTAGCAATACATTACCAGAGCCAAATCTTTCTAGTGATGGTTCCGTAACGTTACCTAATTTTACGGGCTTCACCTATGGTGAGGTACGTGATTGGTTACATAAGGCGGGGCTTGCGTTTAAGCCTGATGGAACGGGTATTGCCGTTTCTCAAGATGAAAGTGGGGGCACTACTGTTCAAGCGGGGACGGCAATTACCGTTCACTTTAATAGATAATTAGAAATTATAGACAGTTCGTTATATAATAGAATAAGAGACTTTGGTGCCTCTCAGGAGGCACCTTTTTTTATAAATAGTTTGAATGAATGGAGATACTTATGATCGAATTACGAGGTAAAGCGGTAGCAGATGCTCACAAGGCGATTTTACAAGAAAAAGTTGCAGCAGTAGGCAACTCTGTGATTACTATGGCAGTGTTACTTGTCGGTGAAGACCACGGCGCTCATATGTATGCTACATTTATGGAAAAAACAGCTAAAAATTTTGGCTATGGTTTTGTGCTAAAGCAATTGCCTAAAACGGCAACGCAAGATGAAGTAGTAGCGGCGTTACATGAATTAAATACTGATGCATCTATTCATGGGATTTTGCCGCTAATGCCAATGCCTAAACACATTGATACAGAAGCCCTTATCGATATGTTAGATCCTAAAAAAGATATTGATGGTCTTACAACATATAACATCGGTTTAGTAACAGCTGGGAAGGGTGGCTTTGCTCCTTGTACGGCTAAGGCTTGTATGGCTATTTTAAATCACTATAATATTTCTGTAGAAGAAAAACATGTGGTTGTAGTCGGTCGTAGCCAAGTTATCGGTAAACCTATAGCGCTTATGGCTCTCTCTGCACATGGTACCGTTACAATGTGCCATTCTAGAACCCCTGATCTAGCAGAGCAAGTAAAGCGTGGTGATATTGTTATTGCCGCAGCTGGTCGTGCTCATATGATTACGGCTAATATGATTAAGCCAGGTGCTGTTGTTATTGATGTAGGTATTAATGAACTGGATGGAAAAACTGTAGGGGATGTTGATTATGATGCGGTAAAAGATATTGCATCTGCCATTACCCCTGTACCAGGAGGCGTTGGATCAGTCACTACAACAATGATGCTCGAAGCTGTGTACGAGGCATATCATGCATGAGATGTCTATAGCAGAAGGTATTCTTGATGTAGCGCTCGATACCTTACGTCAACATGATGCGACAGTCATTCATTCTATTCAACTAGACTTAGGTTTAATGAGTGGGGTAGAACCGGATTCATTGCTATTTTGTTGGGAAGCCATTACGAAGGGAACACCTGCGGAAGGCTCACGCATAGAAATCAATACAGTTCCTATTGAAGGAAAGTGTTTAGATTGTGATAAAATATTTTTTGTAAAAAATTATACGTTTATTTGTCCTTATTGTGACAGTCATTTCGTACAAACTATAGGCGGTCGCGAGTTACAAGTGACCTCTATGGATATCGATTGATAGAAAGGTTAGGGCATGCAAGTTCAAGTTAAAACTAATGTACTGGCAAAAAACGATGCTATTGCAGAGGCTTTACAACAGTTGTTTAAGGAAAAGAATATATTTGTATTTAATCTGTTAGGTTCACCTGGGGCAGGTAAGACTTCCCTTTTGGAGGCAACCCTACAAGATTTAAAAAAGGATTATCGCTTAGCCGTTATTGAAGGCGATTTATTTACGGCAAAGGATGCTAAGCGTATTCATGAGTTGGGTGTGCCTGTTATTCAGATTAATACGGTTGGTGGGTGCCATCTCGATGCACAGATGATTCAAGATGCCTTAGGTGATCTGAATCTTGATGACCTCGATATGATTATTATCGAAAATGTAGGAAATTTAGTGTGCCCTGCGGAATTTGAGATTGGTGAAAGCATGAAAGTAACGATTTTATCTGTTACCGAAGGTGAAGATAAGCCCCTTAAGTATCCGTTAATCTTTAAAGAGTCTAAGGCCATCCTTATTAACAAGATTGATTTATTGCCTTATGTGCCTTTCAAAAAGGAGCAGGCAATACAAGATATCCGTAATTTAAATCCAAATGGAGAAATTTTTGAAGTAAGTTGCACGGCCCACAACGGTCTTGAAACATGGTTGAATTGGTTGCGTGCACAGTTGGAGAATAATCGATGAACTATTCTATGAAGAGCCGTATTGTAGCAGCCCTCCTTGTGGGCTTGTGTGCTACTACAATCAGTTATGCAGCAGAGCCTGCCATTTCCACTGTTAACCCAGTTGCAGTAGAAACTACTGATGACACTAACGTTGTAGCTCAAGATTCCGCTAATGCGAGCAATGATGGTAGTGTAGATGGAACTGGTGAGGTTGATAGCTTGTCTTACCTTGATAATGCACCAGTTAGAGTTGTTAAGCTAGACCCAAAAACGAAACAGGAAGGTTCTAAAACTGGATGGCTCGCAGAGCAAATGGCTGTAACTGAATTTGGTGATTCTATACAATTCTGGCAAGCGGATAGTGAGAACGAAGGTCCTTTGCCGAGTATCACTCAGAATAATTTAGCTGATATTGGTAAGTCTTATACGGCAAACAGTTTACCGCCTTTAGGTTCTCAAGATGACTATGCTATTGGCACATACCGATTGGGGGATCAGTTTGAAGTCCCAAAAGATGTAGAAAAAACTGAGGTACGTGATAACTTTACTACGTATTACATGAAAGATGTAGCAGTAACTGTATATACTGGACCTGCTCAAGAATTGTTGGTTAACAATCAATTGCGCGGTCAAGGGGCGACTTACTTCTTTGAACCAAATACTATTACAAATATTCATAGTACGAAAAAAGGCGCTAATACAGTACGTGACATTGGTCCTGGTAGCACACGGATGGAATTGATATTTGCCTATGGCAGTCCTAATGCGATGTGGCGTGATAAGAAAAATGAGACGTATATTTTCCTTTATGAGGGGCATTCCGAAAATTCATTGCCTCAAAAAAAGGAGTTTAAGAGTCCCGTAGAGAATACAAATAGTAATAGCCAACAACAATCTATGCTTGGTCAGCAAAAAGAATATATTGCTTTCACCATTAAACAAAGCAATATAGAGGCTGTAGACATTATTAGTGGACAAGTATGGCCTAGGTTTGGATTGCCGAAAGCTGAAGTGTATGATTTTGAAGCTGGCACGCTTACGGCTGATGATTTTGTATTGCGTGGTTTCAAGTTGAATGATCATTTTGTTAATGATCCTAATAATGATTGGAAACATCAAGGCATATTGTTTGGCTCCACATTTATTGGCTATAATGAATACGGTGTGAGTGTAGATAAAAAAGATCTTATCAATCGCGTATTATTAAATGTTTATACGCCTACACGTCGTGGAATCGCGATGGGTGATACCAAATATTTATTGCTCTTTGTGTATGGTATGCCAACTCGTATTGTTGAATCTACAACAAAGGCGGGGACGTCTACCGTATATGAATATAAAAATCCAGCGGCAAGCAACTCTTATTTACAGTTTGCCCTAGATGATAAAAACCAATATATCAAATCCGTTATGTTATCTGACCGTCCTGTAAAATAGGATAGGTCACAGCGAGGAGGCAAAGGGTATGGTTACTGTACAAGATGTAAAAGAACGTTGGGAAAAGATTCAAGGTGATGATGAACGTATATTGTTTATCGTTGGTGGTCCAGGTTCTGGTAAAAGTTTGCTAATTCGTGAATTGTCTGAGCAGAAGGGCTGGAAATACTTGGAAGCTAAGCAACTCATTGAGGAAGAGTTTTTGCTCGTGCCTCGTGATGAACGGCCTCAATTAGCGGAAGAAGTTATTTGCCGTGCTCTTAGCCGTAGCGATACGGAAGTAGTCTTGCTAGATGGCATTAATGTATTCTTTGCACCTATCTTAAATCTAAAACCATTTGAGTTGTTAAAAACTATTAGTAAGAAGTATCCTATTGTCGTTGGCTGGCGTGGACATATTGAAGGGGACCAGTTGTACTTAGAACATAACAATAATCCTAAACATGCTGTAGTTAGTATTGCACATCCAGATCATGTTATTGCAATCGACTAAAGGTATGTTTGAACATATTGGTTGAATATAGAGAAAACTATAAGTGTATAGAAGGAGATAGCGGGCTATCTCCTTTTTTAGTTATATAATTACAGTTATTAGGTAAAAAATATAGTTTTGTAATTTCCTATTATTTGATTTTAGTAAACCTGAAATATGGATGTTAGCAGGCATGGACTGGTAAGGAATGAAACTATGTAAAGGTATATAAAGAATATACTAGTAAATAAAAGTTGATTACTGGATATATACTGAAAACAAGGCATTTTATAGAGGATTGATAAAATATAAATTTTTTTTGACAAAATACTTGCATAGGGTATCGTTTCATGTTATTATGATTAAGCACTAAGGGTGACCACAGTGAACGAAAAACTTCAAAAAAGTTTTTAAAAGGTTCTTGACACTTAGTGTGCTAGGTGATACAATTCATCTTGTCGTAATGATGCTGGCGTAGCTCAATAGGTAGAGCAGCTGACTTGTAATCAGCAGGTTGTGGGTTCAATTCCTATCGCCAGCTCCATTTTATTTATGGAGGGATTCCCGAGCGGCCAAAGGGAGCAGACTGTAAATCTGCCGTCTTCGACTTCGAAGGTTCGAATCCTTCTCCCTCCACCATTCATAGCGGGGTGGAGCAGTTGGTAGCTCGTCGGGCTCATAACCCGAAGGTCGCAGGTTCAAGTCCTGTCCCCGCAACCATAAAAACCACAGTGAAATGATCGTTCATTGTGCTGGTGTAGCTCAGTCGGCAGAGCGTATCCTTGGTAAGGATAAGGTCACCGGTTCAATCCCGGTCACTAGCTCCATACATGGCGGCATAGCTCAGTTGGCTAGAGCAATCGGTTCATACCCGGTGTGTCCGCGGTTCAAATCCGTGTGCCGCCACCATTAAACCTCACCTTGGTGGGGATTTTTTTATTTCTTTACATATGACATGCTATTCTAAGACTTTGTATATATGGTATAATAATAGGTAAGGAAATCTTATATTCCATTGATAAATTAGGGTTAATATATTATATTAATACTAGAATGTAATTTGTTTTTGTGAAGGAGGATATAATCCTAATGGCAAAAGAAAAATTTGAACGTACGAAACCGCATGTTAACATCGGTACAATCGGTCACGTTGACCATGGTAAAACTACTTTGACTGCTGCAATCACTAAAGTATTGGCTGAAAAAGGTCAAGCTGACTTCCAAGATTACAGCATGATTGATAAAGCTCCAGAAGAACGTGAACGCGGTATCACAATTAATACTGCACACGTTGAGTATGAAACTGCTAACCGTCACTATGCACACGTTGACTGCCCAGGCCATGCTGACTATGTTAAAAACATGATTACTGGTGCGGCTCAAATGGACGGCGCTATCTTGGTTGTATCCGCAGCTGACGGCCCTATGCCTCAAACTCGCGAACACATCTTGTTGGCTCGCCAAGTTGGTGTTCCTGCAATCGTAGTATTCTTGAACAAAGCTGACATGGTTGACGATGAAGAATTGATCGAATTGGTAGAAATGGAAGTTCGTGAACTTCTTTCTTCCTACGAATTCCCTGGCGACGAAGTACCTATCGTTGTAGGTTCCGCGTTGAAAGCTTTGGAAGGCGATGCTCAATATGTAGCTAAAATTGACGAATTGATGGACGCTGTAGACTCCTACATCCCAACACCAGTTCGTGACACTGATAAACCATTCTTGATGCCTGTGGAAGATGTTTTCACAATCACTGGTCGTGGTACAGTAGCAACTGGCCGTGTTGAACGTGGTCAAGTAAACGTTGGTGATACTGTTGAAGTAGTAGGCTTGAAAGAAAAAGCTGAACAATACGTAGTAACAGGTCTTGAAATGTTCCGTAAAGTGTTGGATTCTGCAGTAGCAGGTGACAACGTAGGTGCATTGCTTCGTGGTGTTGATCGTAAAGACATTGAACGTGGTCAAGTATTGGCTAAACCAGGTTCCATCAACCCACATACAAAATTCAAAGCAGAAGTATACGTATTGACTAAAGAAGAAGGTGGTCGTCATACTCCATTCTTCTCCAACTACCGTCCACAATTCTACTTCCGTACAACAGACGTAACAGGTGTTGTAAACCTTCCTGAAGGTGTAGAAATGTGTATGCCTGGCGATAACGTAACAATGGAAATCGAATTGATTACTCCAATCGCTATCGAAGAAGGTCTTCGTTTCGCGATCCGCGAAGGTGGCCATACAGTAGGCGCTGGCGTAGTAACAGAAATCGAAGGTTAATACAAGTTTATAGCTCAATGTATCGATACATTAGCTATATAATTGAATTTTAGATTCAATAAAAGGGACCCAATGGGTCCCTTTTATTTTGTATATATTGATGATTAAGAGTATATGATTGAATCGCTAATATATTGAAACAATGATGATTTTATAATGTGACATATACGTTGTATTCAGGCTTCAAAGGATAATCATACTATTGATACAAATTGAGAAGAAATTTTAATATATTGTAACCTTAGATACAACTTTATTTATAAAATTAGTGTATATTATATATGAGGAGAGCATAGGCTCTCTTTTTGTGCTTTTATAGAAAAGGAGGTAATGTGATGGGCGAATACAAAAAGTATTGGATAGCCGTAGTAGCAGTTCTTATTATTGGATTCTCTATTCTTGGCTATTTGGGTACTGATGTATATCATCAAGCGCCACCGGTACCAACCGCGTATGTATCTCAAGATGGACAGGTTTTGTTTACTAAGGATGATATCTTACATGGTCAATCGGCTTGGCAATCTACAGGTGGTCAATCTGTAGGGACCGTACTAGGTCATGGCGCATATCAAGCCCCGGACTGGACAGCTGATTGGTTGCACAAAGAAGTGTCCGTAATGCTTGATATCAAGTCTCAAGAAGCTTTTGGTGTTCTTTATGAACAGTTAGGTGATGTGCAGAAAGCGGCTGTTAAAGAAGCAGTTAAAGCAGAGTACTTTAACAGTGCTGTTCGTGAAGATGGAACTGTTGTGCTTTCACCGGAACGTATTACAGCGATGAATTTAACCGGACAATATTTTATTGAACTGTATGGTGATAACCCTAAATTGTCCGAAACACGCGATCATTTTGCGATGAAAGACAATACGTTGCCAGAATTAAAAGATCGTATTGATATGGCACGATTCTTCTTCTGGACTACGTGGATGGCATCGACTCAACGTCCTGGTACAGATGCAACATACACCAACAATTGGCCTCACGAGCCATTGTTAGATCATAATCCAACACCGGAAAGCGTAGCTTGGTCTGTTGTGAGTGTTATTATTTTACTTTGTGGTATTGGTATTGTTGTATGGATGTGGGCATTCGGTCGCAAACAAGATGAACATGAATTAACACCGCCTGCGGAAGATCCAATTTCCAAATTGCATCTCACACCGTCTCAACGGTCTTTGGGCAAATATTTATTTACAATTTTGGCATTATTTTTATTACAACTTGGTATGGGCGGTATCATTGCGCATTACACTGTAGAAGGACAGGCTTTCTATGGCATTCCATTGGCGCAGTATTTCCCATATTCTATTGCTCGTACTTGGCATATTCAAGCATCCTTGTTCTGGATTGCGATGGCATTCTTGAGTGCCGGTTTATTCTTGGCGCCGATTATTAATGGCGGTAAAGATCCTAAGTTCCAAAAATTGGGCGTGGATATTTTGTTCTGGGCACTCGTTGTGTTGGTAGTAGGTTCCTTTACAGGTACATATTTAGGTGTTGCTCATGAGATTCCGGCATCTCTAAACTTCTACTTGGGTCACCAAGGATATGAGTTTATCGAGTTGGGGCGCGTATGGCAATGGATTGAATATATCGGCATTCTATTTTGGCTTGTACTCATGGTGCGCAGCATCATTGGTGCTTTCAAAAATAAAGGGGATAAAAACCTTATTGCTGCCTTTATTTTCTCCGTTGTGATGGTCGGTATTTTCTATGGACCAGGTCTTTTCTACGGAGAACACAGCCACTTGGCAATCATGGAATACTGGCGCTGGTGGGTTATTCACCTTTGGGTAGAAGGATTCTTTGAAGTATTCTCTACTACGTTGATGGCCTTTATTTTCGTAACACTTGGTCTCGTATCTTACCGTGCAGGTACCATAGCAGCGATTTCGTCCGGTGCCATTTACCTTATTGGCGGTATCCCTGGTACATTCCATCATCTTTATTTCACCGGTGTTACATCGACTATCGTGGCCACAGGGGCATCGTTCTCCGCGTTGGAAGTAGTGCCTCTTGTACTCTTGGGATATGAAGCGTTTGAAAATTATACACGCCTTCATAGTGCTCCTTGGATGCATCGACTAAAATGGCCTGTATACTGCTTCATTGCCGTATCCTTCTGGAACTTGGTGGGTGCAGGTATCTTCGGCTTCTTAATTAATATGCCGGTTTCCTTGTTCTATATTCAAGGTCTAAATACGACAGCTGTTCATGCTCATACGGCGTTGTTCGGCGTATACGGGTTCTTGAGTTTAGGCTTTGTATTCCTCATCGCTCGTTATATTCGACCTGAAGTGGAATTTAACGACAAGTTGATGAAATTCGGTTTCTGGGCATTGAATTGGGGCCTTGCGTTAATGGTTCTTATCAGCCTATTGCCAATTGGCTTGATTCAAAGTTGGGCAAGTGTTACACAAGGCTTATGGCTCGCTCGCAGCGAAGACTTTATGCAACAACCATTGTTACAAAATTTGCGTTGGCTTCGCATGGTTGGCGATACCATCATGATATTGGGGGCATTGGCCTTCTTCTGGCAAATCGTGAAAGTAACTTTCACAAAGAAACAGTAATAAACGAAGCAATAATAGTAAATATGTAATTATAATATTAATTATAATATATATAAGCTAACTATAAGCTAATATGACATGGCGTTCTTTGGGTAGACAAGGGGCGCCATTGTCTGTTATACTATCCATGTCAGGCATACGTGCCTGGCTTTTTTGAGTTGCTTAATTTCTTGACATCGCTTGCTACGTATGATATAGTTTTTTAGTATGTAGTCGAGCGTTTTCGAGTACAAGAGACAGATTAGTAAATATAAAGCGAGGTGTATCCGGATGCGTAATGCCATTACTTTAGCTTGCACAGATTGCAAACAACGCAACTATCAAACGAACAAGAATAAAAAGAACAATCCTGATCGTATTGAAATGATGAAATATTGCAAATTCTGCGGTAAACATACATTACACCGTGAAACAAAATAATTCTTATCATTCATTACCTGTTGATTTGAGGATGTGAAACACAATGGCAAAGTCTAACTCAGCAGTGCAGCAGCGTGGTGGATTTGGAAAATTCTTCCGCGGTGTGAAAGCTGAACTAAAAAAAGTAGTCTGGCCAACAAAAAAAGAGCTTATCAATTACACAATTGTAGTATTCTTAGTAACCATATTCATCGCTTTGATTATTTCTGTGCTTGATGGACTCTTCGCCCAACTTTTTAATACGTTGTTGCACTTTGTTGGATAAGGGGGCCATTACATGGAAGCAGATAAGAAGTGGTATGTAATTCATACCTATTCAGGCTACGAAAATAAAGTAAAAACCACTCTTGAACTTAAAGTTCAATCTATGGGACTACAAGATGTGATCAGCCGAATTTTGGTGCCTCTTGAAGACGAAATAGATGAAAAAGATGGGGTTAAAAAAGTAGTAAAACGTAAGATATTTCCTGGGTATGTATTGGTGGAAATGGAAGTTAATGACCGTTCTTGGTATGTTGTACGCAACACGCCAGGTGTAACAGGTTTCGTTGGCTCTGCTACAAAACCAGTTCCACTTTCTGATTCCGAAGTAGAACATATACTTAAGTCTCAGGGCTTGGATAAGAAACCAACCATTAACGTTGATGTAGAAGTTGGTGAAACGGTTCGCATTACGTCCGGTGCCTTTGAAGATAAACTAGGTGTTATTACCGAACTTAACCCTGAAAAAGGAACATTGAAACTTAGCGTAGAAATGTTCAATCGAGATACCGAGGTAGAGTTAGAGTTCTCTCAAGTTGAGAAAGCTCTTTAATTATAAATATAATAATATAACTCTAAAAAGAGCAATCGATTTTGGTTGCCAGTGGGAGGATGTATATCCGTTACCACCACAGTATAAGCATAGGAGGTTTAATTACCCATGGCTAAGAAATTAGTTAAACAAGTAAAACTACAAATTGAAGCCGCTAAAGCTACTCCAGCACCACCAGTTGGTCCTGCACTAGGTCAAGCAGGTGTTAACATCGTTGCTTTCACAAAAGAATTCAACGAACGTACTGCTAAACAAGCTGGCTTAATTATTCCAGTAGTTATTAACGTATATGAAGATCGTAGCTTCGACTTCATCACTAAGACTCCACCAGCTGCAGTATTGTTGAAAAAAGCTGCAGGTATTCCAAAAGGTTCTGGTGTACCTAACCGTGATAAAGTAGCAAAAGTAGGTCGCGATAAAGTTCGTGAAATTGCTGAATTGAAAATGCCTGACTTGAATGCTAATACCGTGGAACAAGGTATGCGCATGGTGGAAGGTACTGCTCGCAGCATGGGCATTGAAATCGTTGACTAATAAGCGTACGACTTGCGCATAAGGCGCAAATCGGTGGGAGGGAATTCCCGTTTGACCACATAAGGAGGATATTATAATGGCAAAAGTAGGTAAGAAATACGCTGAAGCAGTAAAACTTATTGAAGCTGGTAAATTCTACGAACCAGTAGAAGCAATTGAGTTGGTTAAGAAAACTGCAACTGCAAATTTCGATGAAACAGTTGAAATTGCTTTCAACTTGAATGTCGACCCTAAATACGCTGATCAACAAGTTCGTGGTGCAGTAGTATTGCCTCATGGTACTGGCAAAACTAAACGCGTTCTTGTATTCGCAAAAGGCGACAATATTAAGGCAGCTGAAGAAGCTGGTGCAGATTTTGTAGGTTCTGAAGAGTTAGTAGCTAAAATCCAAGGTGGTTGGAGCGACTTCGACGTAGTAGTTGCTACACCAGACATGATGGGTCAAGTTGGCCGTCTTGGTAAAATTTTGGGTCCTAAAGGCTTGATGCCAAACCCTAAAGTTGGTACAGTAACTCCAGACGTTGCTCGTGCAGTAAACGAAATCAAAGCTGGTAAAATCGAATACCGTACTGATAAAGCAGGTATTATCTCTTGCTCTATCGGTAAAGCATCTTTCGATGAAGAAAAATTACTTGACAACTACCGTACAATCGTTGATACTATTATCAAGGCTAAACCTGTAGCAGCTAAAGGTCAATACATTAAATCTGTAACCTTGTCCGCTACAATGGGCCCTGGTGTACCTTTGAATGTGTTCAAATTGAGCACTGTTTCCAAAGAGCAATAATTAAATATGTCTCTTAGCTGTAGACGGCTGGTATGTATAATGGATGAAAATCCGCCCGCTGAGGCTGACACTAGAACAACCTAGGACTAGTTACGACCTCATCGCGTGCGATGGGGTCGTTTTTACGCTAAGATAGTACATAGAGCACCAAAAAAATCTACAAGGAGGTAATCTAATGGCTGTCACTGAATCAAAAAAAGCAATCGTTGCTCAAATGAAAGAAACTCTTTCTGAAGCAAAAGGTGCTGTATTGATTGGTTACTCTGGTTTAACTGTTGCGCAAGCAACTGATCTTCGTCGCAAAATGTTGGCTGAAGGTGTTGAATACAAAGTAATCAAAAATACTTTGACTCGTATCGCTGCAAACGAATTGAATCTTGAAGGTTTCGCTGAGCATTTAGAAGGTCCAACTGCGTTGGCTACTTCTAAAGACGATGCTGTTGCACCTGCTCGTGTAATCGAACAATTCATCAAAGCAACTGAAAAAGAAGTTGTAACAGTTAAAGCTGGTATCGTTGAAGGCGAAGTTATGGACGCAGCAGGCGTTAAAGCAATTGCATCTCTTCCAAATCGCGAAGGTATGCTTTCCATGTTGCTTTCCGTATTGCAAGCTCCTGTTCGCAATGTTGCATACGCTGTCAAAGCTGTTGCAGAAGCAAAACCTGCAGAATAATATTTTTTGCAAAGTATTCGTTGGCCGCTTGAGGCTGGCACTATAAACTAATTTATGGAGGAAATCTAAAATGGCATTGAACATTGAAAACATCGTTGCTGAATTGAAAGAAGCAACAATCCTTGAACTTAATGATCTTGTAAAAGCAATCGAAGAAGAATTTGGCGTAACTGCAGCAGCTCCTGTAGCTGTAGCAGCTGCTGGTGGTGCTGAAGGCGGCGCTGCTAAAGATTCCTTCGACGTAATCTTGAAAGAAGCTGGCGCATCTAAAATTAACGTAATCAAAGTTGTTCGTGAAGCAACTGGTCTTGGCTTGAAAGAAGCTAAAGCTATCGTTGACGGCGCTCCTGCACCTGTAAAAGAAGGCGTTGCTGCTGAAGCTGCTGAAGCTTTGAAAGCTCAATTAGAAGAAGCTGGCGCATCCGTAGAATTGAAATAATTCTAACCATATTAAAGGCGTACCCTATGGGTACGCCTTTTTTATTGAAGCTTATAAATTGATGCGAGTTTTGTTTTGTTGACTAATTTGGCTTTTGGATACGGTAATGTATTAGAGAAATCCTTATCATATTTTTTAGGAACGATGACATAGGCACCGCGATTATTTGATGTATTACTTAAAAATGTTTCTTTAGTTATTGTAGGCATTAATGTTTTGCCTTCGGTCCATATAGAATCATCAGTTGTATCTACGAAAACTTGGGTAGGTGTAGTGTCCATGTAATATACAATGGAAGTATAGTAATTGCCATATACATATATTGGTTTTGATGTATCTTCGATGAAGGTTCTAAACTGTAAACCAGACTGATTAAACAATATTGGTGGTACTGTAATTGTAATAGCCGAGTACAACGTAATTAGTGGAACTAAAGCATATATTGCTAGTTTGAAAAATGATGTTATGTAGTATCGACCGATTAAAATCATACATACTATAATAAAGGAACCTACGATTAACGGTTTACTATCAAGACTTTTATCAAAAGCTGTAGCAAATGTAAAAATCATGTAGTAAATACCTAGTGGTAGGGTAATTAAATAATTAAACTTTTTGAATGATTGAGTAAATTCACCGGTTTCTTTGTCAGTAACTAATTCACAAATTTTTACAGCCGCCCATATTATACAAGGGATAATGGCAGGTAATGTGTAGGTTAGATACTTTGTAGCTACTAGAGAGTAGAATAGAACTATAACAATAAACCATATAATACCTAATAGATCAAAATCATCTTTCCAGTTAAGATCTTTTAAATGATAGACTATTACAGGTGTCCAGGGTAATAGTGAAAGGGGCACAATTAATAGATAGTAATACCATACATTAAATTTAGGATGTTCAGATATAAGAGCTCGATCTACATTGTGTAGACCTAAGAATCCGGAAATAAACTGCTCACCGTGAATGGAATACATAGCAATATACCAAGGGCTAGCTATCGCTATAAAGGCTAATAGTCCTAAGGGATTAAATAGTAATTTTATATCCTTTGAAAGTTGATAGATTTTATCCTTTCTATGGATGGCGTGGCGTGCACATATATAAATAAGTAATATTAGCCCAGGTAAAATAATGCCTATAGGTCCTTTGGTAATCACGGCTAAGGCCGCAGCAATGTAAGCTTTCACCATAGCTGACCTGTCATTATTGGTAAAAGCTAAATAACTATATCCAAATATAGCTAAGGTGAAGAAAAATAGAAATCCATCGGTTATAACTGCATGAGATATATACCAAAACTGTAGTGTACTCATTAATAAAATCGCACAGAGTATACCGGCAAAGGTACTTTTAGATATGCGGTAAGTTATATGATACATTAGGGCCACGCTAGCTCCCGCAACAAGCGTATTCGGTATACGAGACGTGAAGTCAGATATGCCAAATAGTTTGTATGTAATCATAAGTGCCCAATAGGTGAGCGGTGGTTTATCATACCATACGTGATCATATATCATGGGGGATATCCATGAGTTGTGTTTTAGCATGGTGATGGCGGAGAGAACATAGTTGGACTCCACCGGATCAGTGATTGGCAAATAGGCATTATAAAAGCCGTAGCATAAAACGGTTAATAAAAAGAGCGCACCTATGCGCAGCATGTGATTGTTAATCATAGTTACTCCTTACTTATATAGTTTATATTATTGTACTATAGGGCGTGTAATATTTAAACTAATCAAAGATAAAAACAGAGCCTTTATAAATATGGAAATAGTTATAGAAAATATTTATGAAATAATATATTGTATAGAATATTGTTTATTCGTAATATATGAAATGACTTTTATGTATACAAAATACATGCTATAATGAGCGCATAAGATAAAACCGTTTCATTAAACTATCATCTAATATATGAAATAGTGGAAAGAGGATCTATTATGAGAAAAGAACATGATTTCCTAGGTGAATTAGAAGTAGCGGATGAGTTATATTATGGTGTGCAAACGATTCGTGCCTTAGAAAACTTCCATATTACAGGGAAACATTTAGACCAAGATTTTATTAAAGCTCTAGCGATGGTAAAAAAAGCATCTGCTTTAGCTAATATGAAAACAGGTCGTCTCAATGTATCTATCGGTAAAGCGATTGTTCAAGCAGCTGATGAAGTTATTGCAGGTGAATTTGCTGACCAATTTCCAGTTGATCCAATTCAAGGCGGTGCTGGCACTTCTGTGAATATGAATATGAACGAAGTGTTGGCAAATCGTGCTTGTGAAATTTTAGGCCATCCAAAAGGTAGCTATGATATTGTAAGCCCTAACAATCACTGTAACATGGCACAATCTACAAATGACGCTTTCCCAACAGCGATTAAAGTTTGTGCAATTTTGAAATCTAAACCGTTACTTGAAGCTTTGCAACGTCTTGTTGATGAGCTTGAGAGAAAAGCTGAAGAATATAGTGAAATTTTAAAAATGGGGCGTACTCATTTACAAGATGCGGTGCCTATTACATTGGGACAAGAGATGGGCGCTTATGCATCTGGTATTCGTCGTGGTATTAAACGTATTAAATCTGCCGTTGAAGGTGCACATGTAATCAACATGGGTGCCACTGCAGTTGGTACAGGCCTTAATGCTGAACCTAATTATATTCATGATGTAGCTTATGAACTTAGTGAAGTAGTAGGCGAACCGTTCTACACTGCGGAGAACTTGATCGATGCCACAAACAATACAGACGTATTTGCTGATATCTCTAGCGGTTTGAAGGTAACTGCACTTGTATTGATTAAGATGGCTAATGATTTCCGCTTAATGGCATCTGGCCCTCGTTGCGGCATTGGTGAATTAAAATTGCCTGCCCGTCAACCAGGATCCTCTATCATGCCAGGAAAAGTAAATCCTGTTATCGCTGAAGTATTGAACCAAGTGTGTTATCAAGTTATCGGTAATGATACTACTATTACATTAGCTGTAGAAAATGGTCAATTCGAGTTAAATGTTATGGAACCTGTATTGGCATACAACTTGTTCAATAACCTTTGCTACCTTAAAAATGGTGTAAATACATTCGTTGATAAATTGCTCGTTGATCTTGAAGTAGACCGTGAACAATGCGAATACTGGTTGAACCGCTCCGTTGGTATCGTAACAGCATTGTTGCCACATCTTGGCTATGAAACAGCTTCTGCATTGGCGAAAGAAGCGTATGAAACTGGTCGAGCTATTCGTGATATCATCTTGGATCAAGGCTTATTGACTGAGGATGAAATCAATCATATTCTTTCTCCTAAAGAAATGACTCGCCCTGGTATTGCTGGTGCGAAACTTTTAAAACAAAAAGGTAACTAATCTTATAGTTCTCTTTTGATACATGAATAGAGCATGAAAATGAAAGACTGTCAACCCTTTTGGTTGACAGTCTTTTTTAATACTGATAAAATTATATATTGCAAAAGTAGCGTTTTCTGCTTTTGGATGTAAAAACTATAACTTGAATAGTGATGAGGTTTTCTTCCAAGGTTGTGCTTGGTTAATGGGAAGCAAGGTTATTTTAAAAATGAAATGGACCTTGCTTTATTTGACGTTGTCCGAGCAGGAAAACTGAGACCTGTAAGATGTCTTTTTCATGCCGTTATAGAAAATGGTAGACCAGTGTGTTTTGATAGGGGTGAAAGCAAATATGTTCAAACCTGAACAGGTAGGCAAACGAACTCGTTATACGTACGCTAAAATTAACGAAGTTATCAAGATGCCGCATTTATTGGACATTCAGCGTAAATCGTATGAGTGGTTCTTGGAGAGTGGTTTACAAAATATTTTCAACGATATTTCTCCGATTAAAGACAATTCAGGTAATCTAGTACTTTCTTTTGAAGGTTTCAGCTTAGGTGAACCTAAGTATGATATTAATGAATGTAAAAATCGTGATGCTACTTACGCAGCACCACTTCGTGTAAATATTCGCTTGGTAAATAATGATCCAGAAAATATGGACATTAAAGAACAAGAAGTATTCATGGGCGATTTCCCATTGATGACAGATACAGGTACTTTCATCATCAATGGTGCAGAACGTGTTATCGTATCCCAATTGGTACGTTCTCCAGGCGTTTACTACAATAAAGAAATCGATACAATGGGTAACCGTTTGTATGATTCCACAGTTATTCCTAACCGTGGTGCATGGATTGAACTTGAAACAGATGCTAGTGAAGTGGTAGCTGTTCGTATCGACCGTAACCGTAAATTACCAGCCACTGTATTGGTACGTGCATTAGGTTGGGATACGAATGAAAGTATCCTCGACCTCTTCTGGAATGGTAAAACTGATGAGGATGGTTTACCAGTATATGATGAACGCATCGTTCGTACATTAGAAAAAGATACAACTCAATCTGCTGATGAAGCATTGGTTGAAATCTATAAAAAATTACGTCCAGGTGAGCCTCCTACTGTAGAGTCTGCTCGCAACTTGTTCGATAACTTGTTCTTCGATGCACGCCGTTATGACTTAGCGCGCGTTGGTCGTTACAAATTGAACAAAAAACTTGGCTGGCGCCAACGTATGTTGGGTCAAACATTGGCTCAACCAATTGTAGATCCAGAAACTGGCGAAATTATCCTTGATGCAGGCGTACAAGTTGGGGAAGAACAACTTGATATCGTTGCTAATAGCCATGTATTCGATGGTGAAGGTTTTGCTGAATTCTACATCGTAAATAATGATGGTGTAGAGTCTAAAGTTATCTGTAATAATTGCAACTTACCATATGATCACCGTACAGTAACACGTGAAGACATGATCGCTAACATTTCTTATTTGCTCAATCTTATGGATGGTGCAGGTCATACAGATGATATCGACCACTTGGGTAACCGTCGCCTTCGTTGCGTAGGCGAATTGTTGCAAAATCAATTCCGTATCGGTTTAACTCGTATGGAACGTGTTGTTCGTGAGCGCATGACCATTCAAGAAACTGAATCCATTACGCCTCAAGCATTGATTAACATTCGACCAGTAGTGGCTGCAATCAAAGAATTCTTTGGTTCCTCCCAGTTGTCCCAGTTCATGGACCAAACAAACCCATTAGCAGAATTGACTCACAAACGTCGTTTATCTGCCCTTGGACCTGGCGGTTTATCTCGTGAGCGTGCAGGCTTCGAAGTCCGTGACGTGCATCACTCTCATTACGGCCGTATGTGTCCTATTGAAACTCCAGAAGGTCCAAATATCGGTTTGATCAACTCTTTGTCCAACTATGCAAAGGTAAACGAATTTGGTTTCATCGAAGCACCATACCGTAAAGTAGAAAAAGTGTATGGTAAAGGCAAGGATGCTGATAAAGTTGTTAAAGTGCGCGTATCTGACAGCGTAGTATATATGACAGCTGATGAAGAAGAAGGCATGACAATTGCCCAAGCAAACTCTCCGCTTGATGCAGAGGGGTACTTCACAACTGAACACGTAGCTTGTCGTCGTGGTCATGACGTATTAGAAGTTACACCGGATAAGGTTGACTATATGGACGTTAGTCCAAAAGAAGTTGTATCTATTGGTACAGCTATGATTCCATTCCTTGAAAATGACGATGCTAACCGTGCCTTGATGGGCGCGAACATGCAACGTCAAGCGGTACCACTTTTGCGCGCTCAAGCACCACTTGTTGGTACAGGTATGGAATATACAGCAGCTACTGACTCTGGTGTTTGCGTATTGGCGCGTGAAGCAGGTAAAGTTGTACGTTGTTGGGGTAATGAAATCCACGTTCTTCGCGACAGCGATGGTCGTGTTGACACATACCGTTTGAATAAATTCCTTCGTTCTAACCAATCCACATGCTTTAACCAAAAACCAATCGTTAATCGTGGCGATCATGTTGTAAAAGGCCAAGTATTGGCTGATGGTCCTGCTACAGATGGCGGCGAATTGGCATTAGGTTATAACGTTCTTGTAGCGTTCATGCCTTGGGAAGGTTATAACTACGAAGATGCTATCTTGCTTAGTGAAGAACTCTGCAAAGAAGATATCTATACATCCATTCATATTGAAGAATACGAATGTGATGCTCGTGATACCAAATTAGGTGCTGAAGAAATTACTCGTGAGTTGCCTAATACAGGTGACGACACACTTAAAAACTTAGACGAAGATGGTATTATCTGCATTGGTGCAGAAGTACATCCTGGCGATATCCTTGTAGGTAAAGCTACACCAAAAGGTGAAACTGAGCTTACTCCAGAAGAACGTTTGTTGCGTGCTATTTTTGGTGACAAAGAACGTGAAGTTCGCGACACTTCCTTGCGCGTGCCTCATGGTGAATCTGGTAAAGTCGTAGATGTAAAAGTCTTTACCCGTGAAAATGGCGACGAATTACAACCAGGTGTAAATAAACTTGTTCGCGTATATATCGCTCAAAAACGTAAGATTCATGAAGGCGATAAAATGGCGGGCCGTCATGGTAACAAAGGTGTCGTTTCTCGCGTTATGAGAAAAGAAGATATGCCATTCCTTCCAGATGGTACTCCAGTACAAATCGTATTGAACCCATTGGGTGTACCTTCTCGTATGAACATCGGTCAAGTTCTTGAAACTCACTTGGGGTGGGCTGTTCAAGGCTTAGGTATGAAAATCAAAGCTACAGACCTTCACATTCAAAACGTGTTGAAAGAAGCCCGTACTGATGCATCTTACTGGGAACAAATCGATGCAATCCGCGACCTTTATGCTCAAATTGAAGCATTGGAAGCGAAAGTTTCGGAAGATGTTACGGTAAATCATTTCGAAGAAAATGAGCAAATCATTACTTTGAAAACTAAAATCTTAAAACATGTAGAAAAGGCAGCGCAAAAGAAATTGGATGCTATGGGTGGCGAAGCTCGTTTCCAAGAGCTTAAAGCTATTGAAGCTAAATACAATGCACTTCATGTAGAATTTTTTGATTCTGAAGAAGAGGCTCCTGAAATGGATCCTGCGCTTGTAGAAGAATTAGAGGCAATTAGCAAAGTCAAGAATACTCTTAACAACATTCACTCTGCTGAAGAAAAACGCGTTGAAATTCGCAAAGAGTTGGAAAGCCTTGGCTATGATTTTGACAAATATGGCATGCCAAAACCAGATGTAGCAGGTATTCATATTGCTACACCTGTATTTGATGGTGCTCACGAAAAGGACGTATTCGAAACATTGGCGATTGCAGGTCGTCCTGATGATGGTAAAACCGTGCTATATGATGGTCGTACTGGTGAACCGATGGATAACCGCGTTACTGTTGGTTACGTTTACATGCTTAAACTCCATCATTTGGTTGATGACAAAATCCATGCTCGTTCTACAGGTCCGTACTCCCTTGTTACACAACAACCTTTGGGCGGTAAAGCTCAGTTCGGTGGCCAACGTTTCGGGGAAATGGAAGTTTGGGCTCTAGAAGCATATGGCGCAGCCTATACCCTTCAAGAGCTATTAACTGTTAAGTCTGACGACGTTGTTGGTCGTGTGAAAGCATACGAAAAAATCGTTAAAGGCGAAAACATCCCTGAACCAGGTGTACCTGAGTCCTTCAAGGTATTGCTTAAAGAACTTCAAAGTATCGGTCTTGATGTAAAAATCTTGAATGAAGATCAAGAAGAAGTTGTTATGAAAGAACTTGAGGACGAAGATGAGGTGGTAGAAACTGGTATTGAAGAAGTTATGGAAGGCAGTTCTGTAGAAACTGATGAAGTAACTGTAGTAGAACCAGAAGTAGAGGAAGAGGAAGAATTACCAGCTGATAATGGCGGTGAAGATGATATCCTTAGCCAATTGGCGTACCCAATGGGCGACTCCTCTAACGATGAAGACTAAAACTATCTATAAGGAAGGGAGCGATAGTAGTGCTAGACGTAAATGAATTCGATTCCATGCGAATCGGTTTAGCCTCTCCAGAGCAGATTTTATCCTGGTCTCATGGGGAAGTTAAGAAACCTGAAACAATTAACTACCGTACGTTGAAGCCAGAACGTGATGGTCTATTCTGTGAACGCATTTTTGGACCAACAAAGGACTGGGAATGTCACTGCGGCAAATATAAACGCATCCGCCATAAAGGCGTAGTCTGCGACAAATGTGGTGTAGAGGTTACTCGTGCGAAAGTACGTCGTGAACGTATGGGCCATATTCAATTGGCTACTCCTGTATCTCACATTTGGTACTTCAAAGGAATCCCATCCCGTATGGGTCTTATCCTTGACATATCACCACGTTCTTTGGAACGCGTATTATACTTTGCTTCCTACATCGTAGTAGATCCAGCTGGTACACCATTGACAAAACGTCAATTGTTGTCCGAGCAAGAATTCCGCGAATACGAAGCTCAATTTAATGAAGATGGTTATACTATCGGTGGTAAATCTGTCGTAATCGAAACAGTGGCTCAACGTAATGAACGTTTAGCTATTGTTCGTGAAGCACAACGCAAAGAACGCTATAATGCGGCTCTTCGTGATGATGCAACAATACCAGAAGCTGATAAGGAATACGAAGAATTAACTCGCGAAGAACGCTATGAGTTAGGCGCTGCTGAAGAGGTTCTCTTCGCATGTATCGACATGGGTGCTGAAGCGGTAAAAGCTCTCTTATCAGAACTTGATCTTGAAGCATTGAATGCCGAATTGCGCGAAGAGTTGAACACTGCTAGTGGTCAACGTAAAATCCGTGCAGTTCGTCGTTTGGAAGTAGTAGAAGCATTCCGTCAATCTGGGAACCGTCCAGAATGGATGATTATGGACATCGTTCCTGTAATCCCACCTGAATTGCGTCCTATGGTCCAATTAGATGGTGGCCGTTTTGCTACATCTGACCTCAACGATTTATACCGTCGTGTTATCAACCGTAACAACCGTTTAAAACGTTTACTCGACTTGGGTGCTCCTGATATCATCGTGCGCAACGAAAAACGCATGCTTCAAGAAGCGGTTGATGCATTGATTGATAATGGCCGTCGCGGTCGTCCTGTTACAGGTCCTGGTAACCGCCCATTGAAATCCTTGTCCGACATGCTTAAAGGTAAACAAGGTCGTTTCCGTCAAAACTTGCTCGGTAAACGTGTTGACTACTCCGGTCGTTCCGTAATCGTAGTAGGTCCTGAACTTAAAATGCACCAATGTGGTTTACCAAAAGAAATGGCATTGGAATTGTTCAAACCGTTCGTTATGAAACGCTTGGTAGAACGTGGTCAAGCATCCAATATTAAGGCCGCTAAACGCCAAGTCGAAAGAATCGGCCCTGGCGTATGGGAATCCTTAGAAGAGGTAATAAAAGAACATCCAGTTCTCTTGAACCGTGCCCCTACATTGCATAGACTTGGTATTCAAGCCTTCGAACCAATCCTTTGGGAAGGTCGTGCTATCAAATTGCATCCATTAGTATGTACAGCCTTCAATGCCGACTTTGACGGTGACCAAATGGCGTGTCACTTACCATTGTCCGTAGAAGCACAAGCGGAAGCTCGTACATTGATGCTTTCTAGCCATAATATTTTGTCCACTAAGGATGGTAAGCCAGTAGCAGTACCTTCTCAAGATATGATCTTAGGTACATACTACCTAACAGTTGTACGCGAAAATACTCGTGATAAAGCAAAAACATTTGCTACCTATGATGAAGTTATGCTTGCCTATGAGTCTCATATCATTGGTTTGCAAGATATTCTTTATATCCGTTTACCTGATCATGGCCGTGTAGAAACAACAGCAGGTCGCTTGATCTTCAACAATGCTTTATTCCCAGAATTGTGGCAATACGAGAAACGTGAAGATGGCACTTACTCTTTAGGTAAGGTTATGGATAAGAAAACAGTTGGTAAATTGGTTGATCAATGTTTCCAATTGTTTGGTAATGAAAAAACAGCAGAACTTTTGGACCGCATCAAGTCCTTGGGTTACTCCTTCGCACGTCGCGCAGGTATGACTGTAGCCATTGCTGATATTAAAGTACCAGAAGTTAAAACTAGTTTGTTAGATACAGCGGAACAAGAGGTAGAAAAAGTATCTCGTATGTACCGTCGTGGCCTTATCACAGAAGAAGAACGTTACCGTAAAACTATCCAATTATGGACAAAAGCAACGGAAGATGTTACTGATGCGATGATGGATAACATGGCGTGTGACAAAGATGGCTTCAACCCTGTTTACATGATGGCTATCTCTGGTGCCCGTGGTAATAAACAACAGATTCGTCAGCTTGCTGGTATGCGTGGTTTGATGGCCGATCCATCTGGTCGTATCATCGACTTACCAATCAAAGCAAACTTTAAAGAAGGTTTGACTGTATTGGATTACTTTACATCCTCTCATGGTGCTCGTAAAGGGTTAGCCGATACAGCGCTTCGTACAGCTGACTCCGGTTACTTGACACGTCGTCTTGTTGACGTATCTCAAGACGTAATCGTTCGTGAGGACGATTGTGACGTTGTAGGTATCGATCTCGTTCGTGAACGTGCTCGTTTGGCTACATCTCCACGTCAAGCATTAGAATTGCTTAAAGATAAACTCATTGGTCGCGTTTTAGATAAAGATGTTGTGAATGCTGAAACAGGGGAACTTGTTGTACCAGCTGAAACTATCTTGGATGAACAATGCTTGGCAGATATTGCTGAAGCTGGTGTTACATCTATCGCATTGCGCGGTGCACATTTGGGCTCTGATAGCGATATTAACCATACTAACTTGGTTCAAAAAATTATTCTTGGTGAAAGCGACGATAGCATCCGTGCAACATTGAAAGAAACTATGGTTCAAAATATGTTGAACAAGGATACTGTACAAGCAATCGTTGACAGCGAAGGGGTAGAAATCTTCCCAGCTGATACACGTCTCACTGAAGAAGGTATCGAAGCTATCCTTAACTCCGATGTAAAAGAAGTACAAGTACGGAACAATGAAATCCACGGTATTGAAGTGGAAGCTATCGTTGAAGGTACTGGTGTTATCGAGCCATTAAAAGACCGTATCGTAGGTCGTATTGCAGCTGAAGAATTAGTTAACAAGGAAACTGGTGAAGTTATCGTTCCTCTTAACGGTGAAATCACAGAGGCGTTAGCTGATGAAGTTGTCAAACACTATGAAACAGTAAAAATTCGTTCCGTATTGACTTGCCGTAGCCCATATGGTGTATGTCGCAAGTGTTATGGTCGCGATTTAGGAACTGGCAACCAAGTTCAAGTTGGTGAAGCTGTAGGTATCATTGCGGCACAATCCATCGGTGAACCTGGTACTCAGTTGACAATGCGTACGTTCCATACTGGTGGTGTCGCAGGTGACGATATTACACAAGGTTTGCCACGTGTCGAAGAATTGTTCGAAGCTCGTAAACCAAAACGTAATGCCATCATCGCGGAAAACGAAGGTACAGTTCGCGTTGTGCCTAACGAAGGTAAGAAAGGTACAAACACTATCTTTATCACTGGTGAAGATGGTATCGAACTCGATTACCTCATTCCTTATGGTTCTCGCATTATCGTTAAAGACGGTGATGTGGTATCCTTGGGTGCTCGTTTGACAGAGGGTTCTATCAATCCTCATGACATCATGCGTGTAATGGGTACTGAAGCAACTCAACGTTACCTCGTATACGAAGTACAAAAAGTATACAAATCCCAAGGTGTAGAAATTAACGATAAACATATCGAAGTTATCGTTCGTCAAATGCTTCACAAAGTTAAAATTGAAACAGCTGGCGATGCGGATATGCTTCCAGGGGATATGGTTGACGTTAATACCTTTGACGAAGAAAACCGTCGTCTCACCCTCAATGGTCGTGAAAATGCTACAGGCAAACGCACGTTATTGGGTATTACGAAAGCCGCTTTGGCAACGGATTCCTTCTTGTCCGCTGCGTCCTTCCAAGAAACAACACGTGTTCTTACCGACGCTGCTATCAAGGGTAAAATCGATCCATTATTGGGTTTGAAAGAAAACGTAATTATTGGTAAGTTGATTCCTGCTGGTACAGGCATGAGTCGTTACCGCAAGATTGAAGTTGTAAAAAATACACCTGAAATCATTGATATTACGGAAGAGGTTATGTCTGAAGATTAATTACTTTGGATTAGCCGTTAAGCTATATTAACTGTATAGACCTGTTGCATAGTTGATGTTGTGCGACATAATAAAAAGGGTGCACCCACGAGGTGCACCCTTTTGTTATAGGTATTATTGGTTTGAGAGATATATGTGTATGAGCTCTATGATTATATGTCTCTATAATTATAGGCCTATATGAATTGAGAGCTTCATGATATGTGTTAGTATCAGTTTGTAAAATAAAATGATACTTTGTTAAGGTTGTGGTATGAAAACTATTCAGCTGCTTCTTCCGCGTCATGAGACATGATGTCATAACCGACGTCATCCGATAAAGTAAGATATCGTTCGTACTGTCGAATGATATCGGTAATGATATCCTCCCGTGTCATATACTGCGCATCGTATCCGGCACGCCCGTCACTGAAATATGTCATAGGAATTGCGTTGGTGCTTTCAGTAATGTGAGGAATGTTAGGATCTTCAATGAGATGATCTGATACCTCTTGCGTAACGAGTTTGATGCCGTAGGTAAAGTTGCGCATTGATTCTTTTTCGATGGTTAACTCTACGGAGGCGTCGTTACCGTTGAAATGTTTGTCAATTCTCGTAGTTAATCCGTACTCTTCGGTTAATTCTTTATTGAGCTGATACATAGCAGGCAATGCTGTTGTTTTCATAAAGGAAATAACATCTTCCGACTGCGTTTGGTTGAGTATTTTGGCAAGACCTTGTTTCCAGTTCTTGCTGTCCCAGTAGATGGATGTGGTTGAAAGTTTTGTGTTAAAGTATTGCGTATCTGTCAATAATCCTTGCCATAAGCTGTAGCACATGATAACCATCAAGGCTGCAAATGGTAAGGCGAGAATGAGCGTTACCGATTGTAGTACATTAAGCCCACCAATACTGAGCAAACTGATGGCAAGAAAGGACATTACAGAGCCCCACATCAAGCATTGCCACTTTGGAGATGAAGTGGATTTATCATAGGCCGCAATATTATTTAACACATAAATGCCTGAATCGGCAGATGTGATAAAAAATAATGCTAATACGATAATCGATAGAAGACTAGTTAAACCGGATAAAGGTAAATATTCAAGGAATGCAAAGAGTAGTTGTTCTGGTTTATCGGTTAATGCACCGAGTGCACCGTTTGCTACTGTTTCATCGATATAAATTGCAGTATTACCAAAGATAGTAAACCAAACGATAGTAAATACAGTTGGAATAATGAGTACCCCAAAGATGAACTCCCGAATAGTCCTACCTTTTGAAATACGCGCAATGAACATGCCCACAAATGGTGCCCAAGATAACCACCAGGCCCAGAATAGTATGGTCCAGCTGAAGAACCATGGTCGGGTTTCTGGTGTATAGATAGATGTATAGAAGCTTTGCCCTAAAATATGTGATAGATAGTATCCAAAGTTTTCTACCATTGTATTTAATAGGAGTAATGTAGGACCTGCACATAGTACAAAAAACATTAAGACTAATGCAACAGATATATTGACTTCGCTGAGCAGCTTAACGCCTTTATCAATACCTGTAACAGCAGATAGAACGGCAATGGACATAATGACGATAATGATGACCGTTTGTGCGGAAAAGTCATTAGTGGAGATGATATCAATATATAGGAACCCTGCACCTAGTTGGGCGGCGCCAAATCCTAAGGTGGTTACGATACCTAATAAAGTTACACAAAGTGCGATGATATCGATAATGTGCCCTCGTGGGCCATTGATCTTATCCTTCCACAGCGGATAGAAACATGAACGTAGTGATAATGGCAATTTATAGCGAAAACCAAAATACGCTAATGCTAAAGCCATAATACCGTATACCGTCCATGCATTGATGCCCCAGTGGAAGATGGAGCGGAATAATGCTTCCTTGGCACTAGATGTGCCATCGACTAAGCTTACAGCAGAGTGATAATGTGAGAGCGGCTCAGCAGTTCCGAAGAACATGAGACCTACACCGGTACCCGCCGCAAATAACATGGCGAGCCAAGCTGTATAAGAGAATTCCGCTTCTTCATCATCGCTACCGAGTTTGATGTCACCTAGCGAACTAAGTGCAAGAAAGATATTGAAGATAAAGAAGAGACTTATGGATAAAACATAAAACCAGCTGAAATCTTCAAATATAATATCACGAACCCCTTGGAGGATCGTTTGAGAAATTTGCGGAATCAGAAGGGCACATAAGCTGAGCCCTAAGACGATAGACAAGCTACCTATAATTACAGGGGGATTAAAGTTTGAATAACGTTTAATGAGTTTAATCATATAATCTCCTTTCTTTAGTAACTTATAAATACAAATATTTGTTCTGTATTAATTTATATCATAATAAAATGGTGTTTATATTAATTTTGCATAATTGGTAAAAGAAAAAATAATAGTGAATGCATAGGATGATTATTTATACATAAAAATAATGATATATGAATAAAAAATCACTCTTCATTTATAATTTAAGATTGGATGAAACACACGGATGAGTGTACATATAAAATGCAGCTGTAGAGCGGTGTGTGACATTGGAAATTGTTTGACATGGACTGATGTAATTGATATACTTACATAGTGCTTTAGGCGAGGTATGCCTAATGGGCATAATTTCGTAAGGAGAATTAGTACAATGGACATTGCCCATCTGAAGTCGGTGAACAAAACAATCGGTGCCAAGCAAACGTTGAAACAAATTGCTAAAGGTGCTGTGAAGTACGTGTTCCTGGGTTGTGATAGTGATGAACGTGTGGTACAGCCTTTACGGATTGCTTGTGAAGAACAGGGAATACCTGTGAATGACAAACACACCATGGATGATCTCGGTCGTGCGTGTCGCATTAAGGTGCGGGCCACAGCTGTAGGCGTCCTACGTTAATCTTGGTAATATCCGATGTAACACTTTGTTATGACGGATCAATTATAAATCTCAAATTTGGAAAGGAGGTGCCCAAATGCCAACAATTAATCAGCTAGTACGCAAAGGCCGCATGAGCTTGACTAAAAAATCTACAGCTCCTGCCCTTCAAGAATCTCCACAAAAACGTGGTGTATGTACTCGTGTGTACACAGCTACTCCAAAGAAACCAAACTCCGCGCTTCGTAAAGTTGCCCGTGTACGTTTGACAAACGCTATTGAAGTAACTGCTTACATCCCAGGCATTGGTCACAATTTACAAGAACACAGTGTTGTACTTATCAGAGGCGGTCGTGTAAAAGACCTTCCAGGTGTGCGTTATCACATCGTTCGTGGTGCATTGGATACAGCTGGCGTACAAAATCGTATGCAAAGTCGTTCCAAATACGGCGCGAAAAAAGCTAAAAAATAATTTTAGCCATTAAACGAAATTAACACACATCATTATAAAGGAGGAATTGAACATGCCAAGAAAAGGCCCTGTTCCGAAACGTGATGTACTTCCAGATCCGGTGTACAACAGCAAATTAGTAACACGTTTCATTAACAAAGTTATGTACGATGGTAAAAAAGGCATTGCTGAAACTATCGTATATGATGCATTCGAAATTATTCGTTCCAAAATGGGTCAAGACCCAATGGAAGTTTTTGATCAAGCATTGAAAAATGTTATGCCTGTACTTGAAGTACGTGCTCGCCGTATCGGTGGTGCGAACTATCAAGTGCCAGTTGAAGTTCGTGCTGATCGCCGTCAAACCCTCGGTATTCGTTGGGTTGTAAATTATGCTCGTCTTCGTGGTGAACGCACTATGAAAGAACGTTTGGCAGGCGAATTGATGGACGCTTTCAACAATGCAGGCGCTGCAATCAAGAAAAAAGAAGATACTCATAAAATGGCAGAAGCTAATAAAGCATTTGCTCATTATCGTTGGTAATAAGAGGTGACAACTGTGGCAAGAGAGTTTTCCTTAGCAAAAACTCGTAATATCGGTATCATGGCTCACATTGATGCTGGTAAAACAACAACTACAGAACGTATCCTCTACTATACAGGTATCGTTCACAAGATCGGCGAAGTACATGAAGGCGCTGCTACGATGGACTGGATGGAGCAAGAGCAAGAACGTGGTATCACAATCACTTCTGCTGCAACAACTTGTCAATGGAAAGAACATCGTATCAATATCATCGATACTCCTGGTCACGTTGACTTTACTGTAGAAGTAGAACGTTCTCTACGTGTACTTGACGGTTCTGTTGCGGTGTTCAGTGCTAAAGGTGGCGTTGAACCTCAATCCGAAACAGTATGGCGTCAGGCTTCTAACTACGGCGTACCTCGTATCGCTTATGTAAATAAGATGGATACTGTAGGTGCTGACTTCTTCAACGTAGTTGACATGATGAAAGCTCGTTTGGGTGCAAATTCCGTAGCTATCCAAGTACCAATCGGTGCTGAAGATACTTTCGAAGGCATCATTGACTTGATGACTATGAAAGCGGAAATTTATAAATCCGATGACGGTAAAGAATATGAAATCACTGATATCCCTGCTGAATATCAAGAAGTAGCAGAAGCTCGTCGCGAAATGATGATCGATGCTATCGCTGAAACAGATGATGATATCATGATGAAATATTTGGAAGGCGAAGAAATTTCTGTGGAAGAATTGAAAGCGGCATTGCGTAAAGCTGTTATTGCTAACCAATTATTCCCAGTTCTTTGTGGTTCTTCCTATAAAAATAAAGGTGTTCAAATGTTATTGGATGCTGTTATCGATTACATGCCAGCTCCAATCGACATCCCACCTATTAAAGGTGTTGTTCCTGGTACTGAAGAAGAAACAACTCGTCCTTCTTCCGATGAAGAGCCATTCTCTGCATTGGCATTCAAAATCATGGCTGACCCTTATGTTGGTAAATTAGCGTTCTTCCGTGTGTACTCCGGTACATTGGAATCTGGCTCCTACGTTTTCAACTCCACTAAAGGTAAAAAAGAACGTATCGGTCGTATTCTTCAAATGCACGCTAACTCCCGTAAAGAAATCGAACGCGTATATTCTGGTGACATCGCTGCGGCGGTTGGCTTAAAGGATACTACTACAGGCGACACATTGTGTGATGAAAAATCTCCTGTAATCCTTGAGTCCATGGAATTCCCTGAACCAGTTATCTCCGTTGCTGTTGAACCTAAAACAAAAGCTGACCAAGAAAAAATGGGTACAGCTCTTGCTCGTTTGGCAGAAGAAGATCCTACTTTCAAAGTTCGTACTGATGAAGAAACAGGTCAAACTATTATCTCTGGTATGGGCGAACTTCACTTGGATATCATCGTTGACCGTATGAACCGTGAATTCAAAGTAGATTGTAACGTAGGTAAACCTCAAGTAGCATACCGCGAAACTATCCGTAAAGCTGTTAAGGCTGAAGGTAAATTCGTACGTCAATCTGGTGGTCGTGGTCAATATGGTCACTGCTGGTTGGAATTGATTCCTCAAGAACCAGGTGCTGGCTTCGAGTTTGAAAACAAGGTTGTAGGTGGTGCGATTCCTCGTGAATACATCGGACCTGTTGAAAGCGGTGTTAAAGAAGCTATGGAATCCGGTGTTATCGCTGGGTACCCTATGGTTGATGTTAAAGTTATCGTATTTGATGGTTCTTACCATGACGTTGACTCCAACGAAATGGCCTTCAAAATTGCTGGTTCTATGGGCTTCAAAGAAGGTGCTCGCAAAGCAGACCCTGCATTGCTTGAACCATATATGGCTGTAGAAGTAGACGTTCCTGAAGAATACATGGGCGACGTTATCGGTGACTTGAACTCTCGTCGTGGTCGCATGGACGGCATGGAAGCTCGTAATGGTTCCCAACATATCAAAGCATATGTTCCATTGAGTGAAATGTTCGGTTACGCAACTGACCTTCGTTCCAAAACGCAAGGCCGTGGTAACTACTCTATGACATTCGATCATTACGAAGAAGTTCCTAAGAAAATTGCTGAAGAAATTCAAGCAAAGAAAAACGGTTAATCTCATATTAGATTAATAGAATTACTATTTTCCTCGGAGGATAATTTAAAATGGCAAAAGAAAAATTTGAACGTACGAAACCGCATGTTAACATCGGTACAATCGGTCACGTTGACCATGGTAAAACTACTTTGACTGCTGCAATCACTAAAGTATTGGCTGAAAAAGGTCAAGCTGACTTCCAAGATTACAGCATGATTGATAAAGCTCCAGAAGAACGTGAACGCGGTATCACAATTAATACTGCACACGTTGAGTATGAAACTGCTAACCGTCACTATGCACACGTTGACTGCCCAGGCCATGCTGACTATGTTAAAAACATGATTACTGGTGCGGCTCAAATGGACGGCGCTATCTTGGTTGTATCCGCAGCTGACGGCCCTATGCCTCAAACTCGCGAACACATCTTGTTGGCTCGCCAAGTTGGTGTTCCTGCAATCGTAGTATTCTTGAACAAAGCTGACATGGTTGACGATGAAGAATTGATCGAATTGGTAGAAATGGAAGTTCGTGAACTTCTTTCTTCCTACGAATTCCCTGGCGACGAAGTACCTATCGTTGTAGGTTCCGCGTTGAAAGCTTTGGAAGGCGATGCTCAATATGTAGCTAAAATTGACGAATTGATGGACGCTGTAGACTCCTACATCCCAACACCAGTTCGTGACACTGATAAACCATTCTTGATGCCTGTGGAAGATGTTTTCACAATCACTGGTCGTGGTACAGTAGCAACTGGCCGTGTTGAACGTGGTCAAGTAAACGTTGGTGATACTGTTGAAGTAGTAGGCTTGAAAGAAAAAGCTGAACAATACGTAGTAACAGGTCTTGAAATGTTCCGTAAAGTGTTGGATTCTGCAGTAGCAGGTGACAACGTAGGTGCATTGCTTCGTGGTGTTGATCGTAAAGACATCGAACGTGGTCAAGTATTGGCTAAACCAGGTTCCATCAACCCACACACAAAATTCAAAGCAGAAGTATACGTATTGACTAAAGAAGAAGGTGGTCGTCATACTCCATTCTTCTCCAACTACCGTCCACAATTCTACTTCCGTACAACAGACGTAACAGGTGTTGTAAACCTTCCTGAAGGTGTAGAAATGTGTATGCCTGGCGATAACGTAACAATGGAAATCGAATTGATTACTCCAATCGCTATCGAAGAAGGTCTTCGTTTTGCGATCCGCGAAGGTGGCCATACAGTAGGCGCTGGCGTAGTAACAGAAATCGAAGGTTAATTTAACCTTTTATGCTCATCGTAGAATGCGTTGAGCACAATACATGCAGCACTCAGAGCGGCAGATAATGCCGCTCTCGTGTTGTGTTTTTAAACTATGAAGTAGAAGGTTGCCTCTGCGGAGGAGAATTTCTATGGAGCAGCCCATTCACGAAATGGACGACAGGAGGAATTATTAATAATGGCTAAACAGCAAAAAATCCGTATTCGCCTTAAGGCATACGACCACAAAGCTCTCGATCAAAGCGCTGCTAAGATCGTAGACACTGCAAAAAGAAATGGCGCTATGGTATCTGGTCCGATTCCATTGCCAACAGAAAAGAATATCTTCACAATTCTTCGTTCTGTACACGTAAACAAAGATTCTCGTGAACAATTCGAAATGCGTACACATAAACGCTTAATCGATATTCTTGAACCAAATTCGAAAACAGTAGATGCTATCACTCGTTTAGATTTACCAGCTGGTGTATCTATTGAAATAAAACTATAAGGAGGTGCGATAATGTCTAAAGCTATTTTGGGTAAAAAATTAGGAATGACACAAGTCTTCACAGCTGAAGGCCAATTAGTTCCTGTAACAGTAGTGGAAACTACCCCAAGCGTTGTAGTGCGCGTAAAGACTGTAGAAACAGACGGCTACGAAGCAGTACAAATTGGTTACGGTTCCATTAAAGAAAAACATTTAACAAAACCTGTAAAAGGTCAGTTCGACAAAGCTGGCGTAGCTCCAGTGAAATATCTTCGCGAAGTTCGCGTAGCTAATGCAGCTGACTACACAGTAGGCCAAACTCTGGCAGCTGATATCTTCGCAGAAGGTGAATTGGTGGACGTAGTGGGTACAGGTAAAGGTAAGGGTTTTGCTGGCACAATTAAACGCCATAACTTCTCCCGTGGTCCTGAAACTCATGGCTCCAAATCTCACCGTGAACCTGGTTCCATCGGTCCTATGATCTCCGGTGGCGGCGGTAAGGTATACAAAGGTAAAAAACTCCCTGGACAAATGGGTGGTTACAGAGTTACCGTACAACGCTTATCCGTTGTGAAAGTTGATGCTGAACGTAACCTTTTATTGGTTAAAGGTGGTATCCCAGGCGCTAAAGGTAGCTTGGTTATGGTTCGCAACACGGTTAAACCTGTTAAATAATCATTTGTCGAAAGGAGGATTATGTAATGCCTACAGTAGCAACATATAATCAATCCGGCGTTAAAGTCGGTGAAATACAGTTAAACGATGCAGTATTCGGCGTTGAAGTTAACGAAGCCGTAATGCATCAAGCCGTAGTTCGTCAATTGTCTAACGAACGTCTCGGCACACATGCAACAAAAACTAGAGGTATGGTTCGTGGCGGTGGCCGCAAACCTTGGAAACAAAAAGGTACTGGCCGTGCTCGTGCAGGCTCCAGCCGCTCCCCAATCTGGATCGGTGGCGGTACTACATTTGGCCCACAACCTCGCAGCTATTACAAAGCTATGCCTCGTAAGGCTAGACGTTTAGCAGTTAAATCTGCTCTTAGCGATAAAGTGAATAATAGCGAATTATACGTTTTGGAAGAAATCACATTAGCAGCTCCTAAAACAAAAGAAGTGTTGAACATTATTAACAGCTTCAACGTTGGTGATGCAAAAGTATTGTTCATCACTGAAGGTGATGTAAATGTTGAACGTTCCGCTCGTAACATCCAAGGTGTTAAAGCTTTGGCTTGCGAAGGTATGAACATTTTCGATCTTCTTCATTACGATAAGCTCTTCATTACTAAAGGCGCTGTCGCAAAAATCGAGGAGGTGCTCGGATAATGCAATTACATGATGTACTAATCCGCCCGGTTATTACCGAAAAATCCACTATGCTTATGGAAGAAGGCAAATACACTTTCCGTGTGCCTTTGACTGCAAATAAAGTGCAAATCCGTCAAGCAGTTGAAAAAATCTTCAATGTAAAAGTAGAAAAAGTAGCTACTATTCGTGTTTTAGGTAAGACTAAACGCATGGGTCGTACACAAGGTAAACGTAGCGATTACAAAAAAGCTATCGTAACCTTAAAAGCTGGCGAATCCATTGAATTCTTTGAAGGTGTCTAAGAGTCTAGTTGTAAGGAGGCCCACTAATGGCAATTAAATCATTTAAACCGTACTCCGCTGGTCGCCGGTTTATGACAGTATCCGCCTTCGACGAAATCACAGCAAGCAAACCAGAAAAATCTTTGCTCGCTAAGATTTCTCAAAAAGGTGGTCGTAACAATACTGGTAAAATGACAGTTCGTCACCAAGGTGGCGGTCACAAACGTCAATACCGTATTATTGACTTCAAACGTACTAAAGATAATATTCCAGCTAAAGTAGCAACAATCGAGTATGATCCTAACCGTTCTTCTCGCATCGCTTTGCTTAACTACGCTGATGGTGAAAAACGCTACATTTTAGCTCCTAACGGTCTAAAAGTTGGTGACGTTGTATTCTCCGGTCCTGAGTCCGATATTAAACCTGGTAACTGCTTACCATTGGCTAATATTCCAGACGATACACAAATCCACAATATCGAATTGAAAATCGGTAAAGGTGGTCAAATCGTTCGTTCCGCTGGTACATCTGCTCAATTGATGGGTAAAGATAATGGCTACGCTATTCTTCGTTTACCATCTGGTGAAATGCGTCGTGTTCGTCAAGAGTGCCGTGCAACAATTGGTGTTGTTGGTAACGCTGACCACAGCAACCTTGTAATCGGTAAAGCTGGTCGTCATCGTTGGATGGGTGTTCGCCCTGGCAACCGTGGTGTTGTAATGAACCCTTGTGACCATCCACATGGTGGTGGTGAAGGTAAATCTCCTGTTGGTCGTAAACATCCTGTTACACCTTGGGGCAAACCAGCACATGGTGTTAAAACTCGCGACAAGAAAAAAGCTTCTAACAGCTTAATCATTAAACGTCGTACAAAATAGGATAAAGGAAAGGAGATAAAATAGTGTCCAGATCTATTAAAAAAGGCCCTTTCGTAGCAGATCATTTGCTTAAGAAAGTTGAAGCTTTAAACGAAACTAACGAAAAGAAAGTTGTAAAAACCTGGTCCCGTGCCTCTACTATTATCCCAAGTTTTGTAGGCCACACAATTGCTGTGCATGATGGTCGCAAACATGTACCTGTATTCATTACAGAAGATATGGTAGGTCATAAATTAGGTGAGTTCGCTCCTACACGTACTTATAGAGGTCATGGTAAGGACGAAAAATCTACAGGCAAAAAATAGGAGGAAATAATACATGGAAGCAAAAGCAATCGCTAGACATATCCGAATCGCGCCTCGTAAAATCCGTATCGTTGCAGATTTAGTGCGCGGTAAAAACATCGGCGAAGCATTTGCCATCTTGAAGTTCACTCCGAAAGTTGGCGCTGATGTAGTAGAAAAAGTTATGCGTTCTGCAATCGCAAACGCTGAACATAATTTCGATATGAATGTTGACAATCTTTACGTATCCGAGATCTTCGTTGATCAAGGCCCTACATTAAAACGCATTCATCCTCGTTCCCGTGGTCAAGCTTTCAAAATTTTGAAACGTACTAGCCACGTAACAGTAGTAGTTAAAGAAAGAGCTTAAGAAGGAGGGAAACAGAGTGGGTCAAAAAGTTAATCCACACGGTTTGCGTGTCGGTATCGTAAAAGATTGGGACGCAAAATGGTATGCAGATAAAGATTTCGCTGCTAATCTTCATGAAGACGTAAAAATTCGTAACTTCTTGAAAGAAACCCTTTTCATTGCTGGTATTTCCCGCATTGAAATCGAGCGTACAAATAAACGTATTAAATTGACTATCCACACTGCGAAACCAGGTATGGTTATCGGTCGTGGTGGTGCTGGTATCGAAGATATCAAAAAAGCAATGACTCGTTTCACTGATAAACAAGTGGATGTTAACATTGCAGAAATTAAACAAGCAGATATGGATGCAACATTAGTTGCTGAAAACATTGCGGGCCAATTGGAACGTCGTATCGGCTTCCGCCGTGCAATGAAACAAGCTGTAGGTCGTACAATGCGCTTAGGTGCAAAAGGTATTAAAATCATGGTAAGCGGTCGTCTTGGCGGTGCTGAAATCGCTCGTAGCGAATCCTACCGTGAAGGTTCTATTCCTTTGCATACACTTCGTGCAGACATTGACTACGGTACTGCTGAAGCTCATACAACATATGGTTGTATCGGCATTAAAGTATGGATTTACAAAGGTGAAGTTTTGCCAGAAGCAAAACAAGCACCTGCTAAGAAGGAAGAAGGTGGCAAGTAATGCTTATTCCAAAGCGCGTAAAACATCGTAAGCAATTCCGCGGCCGTATGAAAGGTCGTGCTATGCGCGGTAATACAGTGTCTCATGGTGAGTTTGGCTTGGTAGCATGCGAACCATCTTGGATCACTAACCGTCAAATCGAAGCTGCCCGTATTGCTATGACTCGTTATATCAAACGTGGTGGTAAAGTATGGATTAAAATTTTCCCTGACAAACCAATCACAGCTAAACCAGCTGGTACTCGTATGGGTTCCGGTAAAGGTTCTCCTGAATACTGGGTAGCAGTGGTTAAACCAGGTCGTGTAATGTTTGAAATGGACGGTGTGCCAGAAGCTACAGCTCGTGAAGCTATGCGTCTTGCAAGCCATAAACTTCCAATCAAATGCAAATTTGTTGTTAAGGGTAAAGAATTGGGTGGTGACGTAAATGAAGGTTAATGACATTCGCAATATGAGCGCTGCCGAAATGGAACAAAAAGTTTCCGGTCTTAAGGAAGAGTTATTTAACCTCCGTTTTCAGCTTGCAACAGGTCAATTAGAAAATCCTATGCGCATTCGTGAAGTTAAGAAGACAATCGCTCGTATTAAAACTGTACAACGTGAAGTTGAACTTAAATCTGAAAACGCATAATAACAGATTTGTTAATGGTTGAAAAGGAGGCTTAAAATCGTGGCAGAAGAAAGAAACGTACGTAAAGTCCGCGTAGGTAAAGTTGTAAGCGACAAAATGAATAAAACTGTTGTTGTTGCTGTGGAACGTAAAGTACCTCACGCATTATATAACAAGCCAATGGTTAGCACAAAACGCTTCAAAGCTCATGATGAAAATAATGAGTGTCAAATTGGCGATACAGTTAAAATTGTAGAAACTCGTCCACTTTCTAAAGATAAATGTTGGAGAGTTGTTGAAATTCTTGAAAGACAAAAATAAGAGTGATGTAAGGAGGAATAGACGATGATCCAGCAACAAACAATTTTGAATGTTGCCGACAACACTGGTGCTAAACGTATTATGTGCATCCAAGTCATGGGCGGTTCTTATCGCAAATTCGGCAATATCGGTGACGTAATCGTTGCTTCTGTAAAAGATGCATCACCCGGTGGCGTTGTCAAGAAAGGCGACGTAGTTAAAGCTGTTATTGTTCGTTCTAAAAAAGGTATCCGCCGTCAAGACGGTTCCTATATTCGTTTCGATGAAAACGCAGCAGTAGTTATTAAAGATGACAAGACCCCTCGTGGTACTCGTATCTTTGGACCTGTAGCTAGAGAACTTCGTGAAAAAGACTTCATGAAAATCGTTTCTTTGGCTCCAGAAGTATTATAAGAAGGAGGAACGCAGCATATGGCTAAGCTACAAATCAAAAAAGGCGATACAGTTGTTGTTATCTCCGGTAAAGATAAAGGTAAGCAAGGTACAGTTATTGCAACTGAACCTAAAAAAGAACGCGTATTTGTTGAAGGCGTTAATACTGTAAAACGTCACACAAAACCTTCCCAAGCTAACCCACAAGGCGGCATCGTTACTAAAGAAGCTGGCATTCATGTTTCTAACGTAATGGTTGTCGACCCAGAAACTAAAACAGCTACTCGTATCAAAAAGGTAGAAGGCAAGGACGGTAAATTCGTTCGCGCTACTGTTAAATCCGGTACAGTACTTAAATAATCAGGAAAGGAGGAGCTACATAAATGTCTCGTTTGTTTGAACAATACAACTCTGAAATTAAAAAGAGTATGCAAGAAAAATTCCAATACGGCAATGTAATGGAAATTCCTAAATTGGAAAAAATCGTTATCAACATCGGCGTAGGTGATGCAGTAGGCAATGCAAAAGCATTGGAAGCAGCAGTTAATGATTTGACTATCATTGCTGGTCAAAAACCTGTCATCACAAAAGCTAAAAAATCCATTGCGAACTTCAAAGTTCGTGAAGGCATGGCGTTGGGTACAAAAGTTACTCTTCGTGGCGAACGCATGTATGAATTCCTTGATAGATTGATCAATGCGGCATTACCTCGTGTACGTGACTTCCGCGGTATCAGCGCTACTGCATTCGATGGCCGTGGTAACTACGCTTTGGGTCTTAAAGAACAGCTCATCTTCCCTGAAATCGAATATGATCAGGTAGAACGTGTTACTGGTATGGACATCATTATCGTAACAAGTGCTAAGACAGATGAAGAAGCTCGTGAATTGTTGACTCAATTCGGTATGCCTTTTGAAAAATAATAGGAGGAACATATAGATGGCTAAAAAATCTATGATTGAACGCGAAAAGAAACGCGCTAAAATCGTTGAAAAATATGCAGCTAAACGTGAAGCGTTAAAAGCAGCAGGTGATTATGAAGGCTTATCCAAATTACCAGCAAATGCATCCCCAACACGCTTGCACAACCGTTGCAACTTAACTGGTCGTCCTCACGGCTATATGCGTAAATTCGGTATCAGCCGTATTGCGTTCCGTGAATTGGCGTACAAAGGACAAATTCCTGGTGTTAAAAAAGCCAGCTGGTAATATTAGACGAGAGGAGGTTTTTAGATTATGGTAATGACCGATCCTATCGCGGATATGCTTACGCGCATCCGTAATGCAAACGCTGCACTTCATGAAACGGTAAACATTCCTGCATCTAGAATGAAAGCAGCCGTTCTTGACATCCTTTTACAAGAAGGCTTTGTAAAGAACGTTGAAAAAGAAGAAAACACTTTAAAAGTAACTTTGAAATATGGTTCCAATAACGAGAAAGTTATTACAGGAATTAAACGTATTTCCAAACCAGGTTTACGTGTTTACGCGAAAAAGGAAGAACTTCCTCGTGTACTTGGTGGTTTGGGTATCGCAGTTATTTCTACGTCCAAAGGCGTTATGAGCGACAAACAAGCTCGTAAAGAAGGTCTTGGTGGCGAAGTAATCGCATACGTTTGGTAATAGTAGCAATAGGAGGTAGAAATAATGTCACGTATCGGTAGAATGCCTATCGAGATCCCTGCAGGCGTTACTGTTACATATGATAACCATCATATGAACGTAAAAGGCCCTAAAGGTGAATTATCTCGCGATTTGCATCCAGATATGAATATCACTGTAGAAGGTAACACAATCACAGTAACTCGTCCTTCCGACGATAAAAACCATCGTTCCCTTCACGGTTTGACTCGCGCTCTTGTTGCTAATATGGTAACAGGCGTATCTGAAGGATTTACAAAAACTCTTGAAATCAACGGTGTTGGTTACAGAGCGGCTAAACAAGGCAATAAATTAGCTCTTACACTTGGCTTCTCTCATCCAGTAGAAATGGAAGCTCCAGCTGGTATTACAATCGACGTTCCAGCTCCTAACAAAATCGTTGTGTCTGGTGCAGACAAAGAAGTTGTAGGTGCAGTAGCAGCTGATATCCGTAAATGGAGAAAACCTGAACCTTACAAAGGTAAAGGTATCCGCTATGAAGGCGAAGTTGTTCGTCGCAAAGCTGGTAAAGCTGGTGCAAAAGGTAAATAGTAATATCATCTATATGAATGAAAGGAGTGAATATCTTGCCTCGTAAATCTAGTAGAAATATCGCTCGAGCAAAACGTCATCTTCGTATCCGCCGTCACATCTCTGGTACGGCAACTTGCCCACGTTTGAACGTTTACCGTTCTTTGAGCAACATTTACGCACAAGTAATCGATGACGTAGCAGGTACAACTTTGGTTGCTGCTAGCTCTTTAGATAAAGATTTGAACTTATCCTATGGTGGTAACGTAGCTGCTGCTAAAGCTGTTGGTGAAGCAGTTGCTAAAAAAGCTATCGCTAAAGGCATTGACACTGTAGTGTTTGACCGTGGTGGTTACATTTACCACGGCCGCGTAGCAGCCCTTGCAGAAGGTGCTCGTGAAGCAGGCTTAAAATTCTAAGAAGGAGGAACTATAGACATGGCGAGAATTGACTACACCAGTCTTGATCTTAAAGAAAGAGTAGTATTCATCAACCGCGTAGCCAAAGTAGTTAAAGGCGGTCGTCGTTTTTCCTTCAGCGCTCTTGTAGTTGTTGGTGATGGCAACGGTTATGTAGGCGTTGGCTTAGGTAAAGCAGCGGAAGTACCAGAAGCAATTCGCAAAGGTATCGATGATGCTAAGAAAAATATTGTAAACGTAGCTATTAAAAATGGTACAATCCCTCACAGCGTAACAGGCGTATTCGGTGCAGGCCGCGTATTCTTGAAACCAGCTGCTGAAGGTACTGGCGTTATCGCTGGTGGCCCTGTTCGTGCCGTATTGGAATTAGTAGGTGTTCGTAACATCTTGACTAAATCTTTGGGCTCTTCTAACCCTAACAATATGGTTCGCGCTACAATTGAAGGTTTGAAAGATTTGAAACGCGCTAGCGAAGTTGCTGAGCTTCGTGGTAAAACCGTTGAAGAAATCTATAACGCGTAATAAGGAGACAAGAAATGGCACAAGTTAAAGTAACATTAACAAGAAGCTTAATCGGTCGTCCTGAAGATCAACGCGCGACAGTTAAAGCTTTGGGCTTGAAAAAAACTAATTCTCAAGTCGTAAAAGAAGTAACACCTCAAATCGAAGGTATGCTTCATAAAGTTAGACATTTAGTAAAAGTTGAAGAAGTTTAATACTGATAAGGAGGTGCACTGAATGAAACTTCATGAATTACAACCAGCAGCTGGTTCTAAAAAAACTCGTACTCGTGTAGGCCGTGGTTTAGGTTCTGGCTTGGGTAAAACATCTGGTCGTGGTCAAAAAGGTCAAAACTCCCGTTCTGGCGGTGGCGTTCGCTCCGGTTTTGAAGGCGGCCAAATGCCTCTTTATCGTCGTTTACCAAAACGCGGTTTCAACAACAGCGTTTTTGCTAA
Source organism: Veillonella parvula DSM 2008 (assembly GCF_000024945.1). Classification (NCBI taxonomy): domain Bacteria; kingdom Bacillati; phylum Bacillota; class Negativicutes; order Veillonellales; family Veillonellaceae; genus Veillonella; species Veillonella parvula. Next base: position 1,689,368 of record NC_013520.1, on the reverse strand, counting down.
ACAATATGCTGAAGTTAACGTAGCACAATTAAATCGCTTTGAAGATGGTGCAACAGTTGATCCAGTAGCTCTTATTGAAGCTGGCATTTTGAAAAATGTACGCGATGGTATTCGTATTTTAGGTAACGGTACATTGGAAACTAAAAACTTGACTGTTATCGCTAATGGCTTCACTAAAGCTGCTGAAGAAAAAATCACAGCAGCAGGCGGAAAAGTTGAGGTGATCTAGGGTGCTAGATAGCCTCTCGAACATCTTTAAGATTACTGAGTTACGTAACAAGATCTTGTACACATTGATGATGTTTGCTGTGTTTAGAGCCGGCATTCACATCCCAGTACCAGGTGTAGATGCATCTGTTATCGAATCCTTGTTTACATCCGGTAACCTATTTGGTCTATTAGACTTGTTTGCTGGTGGTGCGCTAAGTAAGTTCTCTATCTTTGCGATGAGTATTACCCCTTACATTAATGCTTCCATCATCATGCAACTGCTTCAGTCTGTAGTTCCTCAGTTTGAAGCATGGAGTAAAGATGGTGAAGACGGGCGTAAGAAAATAGCGAAGGTAACTCGTTATGGCACCGTAGTCCTTGGCTTTGTACAAGCCGCTGGTATGGCATTTGCTCTTAGAGCAAACAACGCTTTGGTAAATAATGATTTCCTTAGCGTATTCGTTGTGGCCATCATCCTCACAGCAGGCACATGTTTGTTGATGTGGATTGGTGAGCAAATCACAGCATATGGTATAGGTAATGGTATTTCCTTGATCATCTTTGCTGGTATCGTAGCTCGATTGCCAGATGGTCTCGAAACTATTTATCAATATATCCAAAACGGAACCATTAACATGTTCCAAGCATTCTTATTTGCTGTAATTGCACTTGCGATGATCGCTGTCGTAGTGGCAGTTACACAAGGCCAACGTCGCATTCCTATCCAATACGCAAAACGCGTAGTAGGGCGTAAAATGTACGGTGGTCACTCTACATTCTTGCCGTTGAAAGTCAATCAGGCAGGTGTAATCCCAATTATCTTTGCGTCATCTGTGTTGATGTTCCCTGTAACAATTGCACAATTTATTGACAATGAATTTGTTCATAAAGTTGCTGATTTATTTACATGGGGGACGCCGTTACAAACGGCATTGTATGCGATATTGATCTTTATCTTTACGTATTTCTATACTGCAATCTCTATCAACATTACAGATATGGCAGATAATATGAAAAAATACGGTGGTTTTATCCCAGGTATTCGTGCGGGTAAACCAACTGCTGATTATGTGGATAACGTGATGACCAAGATCACTTTGGCTGGCGCTGTATTCTTAGCTGTCGTTGCTATTATACCGAATTTCCTCGGTAGTATAACCGGCGTCCAAGGCGTATACTTTGGTGGTACGGCTCTTCTCATCGTTGTAGGTGTAGCACTTGATACAATGCAACAAATTGAGTCGCTCATGGTAACACGCCACTATAAAGGCTTTGTGAAATAGGAGGGAAACAATATGTATATTCTATTAATGGGACCTCCTGGTGCTGGTAAAGGCACTCAGGCAGCTCGACTTATTGAAAAATACGGTATTCCCCAAATTTCAACAGGTGATATGTTCCGCGCTGCGATTAAGAACGAAACACCTCTTGGAGTTGAGGCTAAGAAATACATCGATGCTGGTCAATTGGTACCAGACAGTGTAACTGTTGGTATCGTACGTGATCGCTTGGTGAAAGATGACTGCAAATCTGGATTTATTCTTGATGGATTCCCAAGAACTACAGCACAAGCTGTGTCCTTGGATGCAATCCTTAAAGAATTAGGAATTTCTTTGGACGCTGTACTTAACTTAAATGTTCCTTCCGAGGAATTGGTTAAACGTATTAGCGAACGAGCTGTTCTAGAAAATCGTGCTGATGATAACCCTGAAACAGTACAGAAACGTCTAGCTGTGTACGAAGAATCTACTAAACCATTAATTGATTACTATCGCAATAGCGGATTGTATCAAGAAATCAATGGTTTACAAGATGTAGACGCAGTATTTGCTGACATCATTAAGGCGTTGGAGAAATAATCTATGATTATTTTAAAATCGCCCCATGAGATTGAATGTATCCGCAAGGCAAGTAAGCTTACAGCAGACACGTTGTCCTTGTTAGTAAAAAAGGCTAAACCTGGCATCACGACGCTTGAGTTAGATACAATTGCCGAAGAATATATTCGCAGCCACGGTGGTATACCAAGTTGTAAAGGGTACTATGGATTCCCCGCTACAATCTGTGCTTCTATTAACGAAGAAGTCGTTCATGGTATTCCGAGCGCTAAGCGTAAGCTTAAAAACGGCGATGTCCTCAGTATTGATCTCGTATCATCTATTGATGGATATCACGGCGATTCGGCTGTGACGATTCCTATTGGTCACGTCAAACCCGATGTGATGAAATTGTTAAAAGTTACAGAGGAAAGTCTGTTCAAGGGAATTGAACAAGTGAAAGTCGGTAACCGTATTGGTGCTATCGGTCACGCTGTTCAAACGTATTGTGAGAAACATGGTTACGGTGTCGTACGCGACTTCGTAGGTCATGGTTTAGGCCGCGAAATGCATGAAGATCCGCAAATACCAAACTATGGTAGTCCTGATCAAGGACCTCTTATGAAACCAGGTATGGTATTGTGTATTGAACCGATGATAACTCTAGGGACACATCGTGTTCGTGTATTAGGGGATGACTGGACAGCAGTTACAGTAGATGGTAAACCTGCTGCTCATTTCGAACATACAGTGGTTGTTACAGAAAACGGCCCTGAAATATTAACTATGCGGGAAGAACCGCGGTTAATTAAATAAACAGGTAACCGGAGGAAAAGATATGTCAAAAGAAGACGTTATTGAGGTGGAAGGTACGGTCGTTGAGGCATTACCGAATGCCATGTTCCAAGTTGAATTGGAAAATGGTCATATCGTATTGGCTCATGTGTCAGGTAAAATGCGTATGAATTTTATCCGTATTCTTCCTGGTGATAAAGTTACTATGGAACTGACACCGTATGACTTAAATCGTGGTCGCATCACCTATCGCTTTAAATAAGCATAGGGTCCACAAAGGAGGTACTAATGAAGGTTCAACCATCAGTTAAAAAGATATGCGAAAAATGTAAAATCATTAAACGCAAAGGCCGTGTAATGGTTATTTGCGAAAATCCAAAACATAAACAAAAACAAGGATAATCTGATAGGAGGTGGATGATTAGATGGCACGTATCGCCGGTGTAGATTTACCTCGTGATAAACGAGTGGAAATTGGTTTAACTTATATTTATGGTATTGGTCCAACTTTAGCATCTGAAATTATTGCTAAAACTGGCATCAATCCTGACACACGCGTTCGCGATCTTTCTGAAGATGAAGTAGCGAAAATCCGTGAATTGTTAGATGCTGATTACAAAGTAGAAGGTGACCTTCGTCGTGAAGAAGCTCTTAACATTAAACGCTTAATTGAAATCAACTCCTATCGAGGCAAACGTCATCGTATGGGTTTACCACTTCGTGGTCAACGTACTAAAACGAATGCACGTACTCGCAAAGGTCCTAGAAAAGCAATTGCTGGTAAAAAGAAATAAGATAAAGGAGGGATAAAGCGTGGCTAAAAAAGTTGTTAGAACTAAAAGAAAAGAAAAGAAACATATTGAATCCGGTGCGGCTCATATTCGTTCTACATTCAATAACACTATCGTAACTTTGACAGATACAAACGGTAATGCGTTGTCTTGGGCTTCCGCTGGTGGCTTGGGCTTCCGTGGTTCTCGTAAATCCACTCCATTTGCTGCTCAAATGGCTGCTGAACAAGCTGCTAAAGCTGCAATGGAACATGGTCTTCGCACTGTTGAAGTATTCGTAAAAGGTCCTGGATCCGGCCGTGAAGCTGCAATCCGTGCTTTACAAGCTGCAGGTCTTGAAGTTACTTCCATTAAAGACGTAACTCCAATTCCTCACAATGGTTGTCGCCCTCCAAAACGCCGTCGTGTATAATTTATAGTGACCGATATGATACGGTGCTATAATTAACTATGAACGTGTGTTATATAGGAGGATGTTCCTGATGAGCGAAGAAAAGAAACTTAAAATCGAGAAAGTGGACATCGCCGATGGCGGTCGTTATGGTAAGTTCGTATGTGAACCATTAGATCGTGGTTATGGGATCACTCTCGGTAATAGCTTACGCAGAATTTTGCTTTCATCCTTGGATGGGGCAGCTATCACCTCTATCAAAATTGATGGAGTTCTTCATGAATTCTCTACTATTCCTGGTATTCGCGAAGACGTTACGGATATTATCCTTAACTTAAAGCAATTGTGCATCAAAGTTGAAGAAGAAGCACAATTACCTTTGGAAGTTCATTTCGACTTCCAAAAGGATGGAATATTGACAGCTACTGATTTAGCTGAACAATTCCCGCCAGAGGTAGAAGTATTGAATCCTGAACTCGTGATTGCGACAATGGATGAGACAGCTCATCTCGTAATGGACGTAGTAATCGAACGAGGTAAAGGCTATGTTCCTTCAACGAAGAATAAAAAAGATACTGATGTTATTGGTTGTATTCCAATCGATTCCATCTTCTCTCCAATTCTTCGTGCTAAATACGAAGTGAGTGATGTTCGTGTAGGCAATGAAATGGACTTCGACAAGCTTACATTAGAAGTTTGGACTGATGGCTCCATTACTGCTGCTGATGCAGTGGCAAAATCTGCTGCCATTATGATTGGTTATTTAGGGAACTTCACTAAATTAGCGCATTCTGCAGATGTTGTAGATGTAAACACTGGTGAAGGCGGTATCGTTATAGATCCAGTAGGTTCCGATAATGAAGAACCAGCTGTAGATGACGGCCCAGCAAAGATTTCCATCGACGAGTTGGAACTCTCTGTTCGTGCGTATAACTGCTTGAAACGTGCTGGCATTAATACAATTGCAGACTTGCTAGACAAAACCATTGATGACTTAGGAAAAGTTCGCAACTTAGGTAAAAAATCTATCGATGAAATTGAGGAAAAACTCAATAATCACCCAGGTGGTTTTCAACTTAAACAAAAAGGCGAATAAGGAGGAAGACGAATGTACAGAAAATTAGGCCGCGACAGCTCCGCTCGTAAAGCGTTGTTCCGTAGCATGTTAACATCTTTCTTCCAATATGAGCGTATTGAAACGACTGAAGCTAAAGCGAAAGAACTTCGTTCTTTAGCTGATCAAATGGTAACTTTGGCTAAACGTGGTGATCTTCATGCACGTCGCCAAGTTCTTGCATACCTCATGGATGAAAGTGTAGTAAAAAAATTGTTTGATACAATTGCTCCAAAATATGCAGACCGCCAAGGTGGTTACACTCGTGTAATCAAAACTGGTCTTCGCAAAGGTGACGCTGCACCTTTGGCTATTATCGAGTTAGTTTAATCAAACTCATACGGTGTTGTAACTTATGTTGCAGCACCGTTTTTTTATTGTCAATTTTATGGTACAATCGACTAGTATAATATCGTAATATGTTAGCAGTTATCGTAAAGGATGAATATGTATTGTCAACCTTTTGCATAATATCTAAGAGATTATTAAATTCAAGTTCTATTAAATAGGATAAATTGAAATATGGGGATTATGCACCACATGAGTATGATAGATGATGCAAATGGTTCTACTTTCATAGAAACGAAATTGACTAGAAAGATATGAGGTTATCCATGAATGAACAAGACATTATGATTGAGGTCAATCATATGAGTCATATTTATACTGATGAAAACGGCAATGATGTACGTGCCTTGGATGATGTGAATCTATCCATTAAGCGCGGTGAATTTGTTTGTATCATTGGAACTAATGGCAGTGGTAAAAGTACGCTTGCCAAGCATTTTAATGTGTTATTACAACCTAGTGAAGGTCATATCAATGTATGTGGCTTTGATACGCGGGATGAAGCGCATATTTGGAATATTCGCCAACATGTAGGAATGGTATTCCAAAATCCTGATAACCAAATCGTAGCGGCCGTTGTAGAGGAGGACGTTGCCTTTGGTCCAGAAAACTTAGGTATTCCTAGTGCAGAAATTAGACAACGTGTTGATGCAGCGTTAGCCGCTGTTAATATGACTGAATATAGAGAACATGGTCCCCATTTATTATCGGGCGGACAAAAACAACGTATTGCTATCGCAGGTGTATTAGCGATGAAGCCTGATTGTATCGTTCTTGATGAACCAACAGCGATGCTCGATCCAAAAGGTCGCCGCGAAGTGCTTGAAACGGTTCACAAGCTCAATAAGGAAGAGGGCATTACGATTGTATATATTACGCACTTCATGGAGGAAGCTGTTACGGCAGACCGAGTTGTGGTGATGAAAAATGGTGTGAAATTACATGATGGTATGCCTCGTGAAATTTTTAGCCATGTAGATACTTTAAAAGGGCTGGGCCTCGATGTACCAGTAGCCTCTGAGATTGCTTTCAAATTGAATGCTAAAGGTTATGAAGTGGGTAAGAGTATCATTAATAATGAAGAGTTAGCAAAGGGCCTTAAAGGCTCAAAGTTAGGCAAGCAATTATCCGCTATACACTCAACAGATGCTCCAAGAGGGGAGGCAACCCACTAATGGCGATCGTATTAGATAATATTACATATACTTACGGCATGGGTACTCCTTTTGAAAAGACTGCACTTCGTGGTGTATCTCTTACCATTGAAAATGGGGAGTTTTTAGGTGTTATCGGTCATACTGGTTCCGGTAAATCTACCTTTGTACAGCATCTAAATGGTCTATTACATCCTACAACTGGTACCGTTACGGTCAATGGTGTAGATATTAGCGCCTCCACAGAGGAAGCTAAAAAAATGCGCCATAAGGTTGGTATGGTATTCCAATACCCAGAGCATCAATTGTTTGAAGAAACCATTGCGCAAGATATCGCCTTTGGCCCTAAAAATTTAGGTCTTAGTGCTGATGATGTAGATGAGCGTGTGCGAGATGCGATGAAGTTCGTAGGGCTCGATTACGACACGTATGCAGAACGTTCTCCATTCCATTTATCTGGTGGTCAAATGCGTCGCGTGGCTATTGCTGGCGTAGTGGCTATGGACCCAGATTTTCTCGTGCTCGATGAACCATCTGCTGGTCTTGATCCATTTGGACGGGAAGAAATCTTTGAAGAAATCATTCGACTACATAAAGAAAAGGGAATAACTGTAATTCTTGTATCTCACAATATGGAAGATATTTCTCGCATGGCCTCTCGTCTTGTAGTACTCGATAAAGGGCGTATCGTTCTCGATGGTGAACCGATGGACATCTTTAATAATCATCGTGATGAATTACAGGCTGTCGGTGTAGATGTACCGCCAGTGTCCGTTACTATGGAATATTTGCGTGAACAAGGCCTTGATGTGTCTAATCGCGTACTATCTGTAGATGATGCGGTACAAGCAATTCTAGAGGGAGGTAGCCATGTTAAATAACATTACTATTGGTCAATACTTCCCAGGGAATTCCTTCTTGCATCGCATGGATCCGCGAGCAAAGATTATTGCTACTACCATCTTCGTAGTGGCTATCTTCTTGGCAAATTCTCCACTAGCCTATGGCATAGTAGGTGGTTTCACCATCTTTGCAATGCTATTATCGCGTTTGCCATTACGTCTGATGTGGTCTGCTATTAAACCGCTTTGGATTATCATCGTATTTACTATGGGGATTCACATTTTTACGACACCAGGGAATCCAATTTTTCAATGGGGGATTATTAATATTACCGACCATGGCGTGGCAATGGGCCTTCAAATGGCGGCACGATTAATCTTCTTAATCTTGTTTTCTTCTTTGTTGACCTATACCACATCACCAATTCGCTTAACTGATGGCATCGAGCACTTGCTCAATCCGTTCCGTCGCATAGGTGTTCCTGCTCATGAGCTCGCCATGATGATGACTATTGCCTTGCGTTTCATCCCTACCTTATTGGATGAGACAGATCGTATTATGAAAGCACAATCTGCTCGTGGTGCAGACTTTGTGACAGGCTCTATTATTCAACGAGCGAAAAACATGGTGCCACTTTTAGTGCCATTATTTATCAGTGCGTTTCGACGGGCCGATGAATTAGCTATCGCTATGGAAGCGCGTTGCTATAGAGGTGGCGTCAACCGTACGCGTATGAAGGAATTACAAGTTACCTATGTCGATTATATTGGTGTTGGCGCTGTTGTTTTGGTAACTATTGTACTTGTCGCATTGTGGTGGTTAGATCTATGAGAAACATACAGATCATAGTGGCTTATGATGGTACAGATTTAGCAGGTTATCAAAAGCAACCTAATGATAAAGGCTTAACGGTACAAGGATGTTTGGAATATGGTTTATCACGTATTTGTAATGAACCCATTCAAATTTATGGTGCATCTCGTACGGATGCAGGGGTGCATGCTAAATTTCAGGTATGTACCTTTCAAACATCAGGGACTATACCAGTAGAAAATATTCCTCGTGCTATGATAGCTCATATACCTAAGGATATAGTCGTTATAGAAGCGATAGAAATTCCGTTAGATTGGAAGCCACGGTGGAATATATACGGTAAAGAGTATGTATATACGATTCATAATCAGCTCATTGCAGATCCTTTGACGCAGCGGTATCATTGGCATGTGAAAAAGCCCTTAGATATTGATCGGATGCAGGCCGCAGGTAATGAACTAGTAGGTACGCATGACTTTACAACCCTAAAGGGAACGAATTCAACCCCTGCGGATCCTGTAAAGACAATTATGGGAATTCGTGTTGAGGCCCGAGGTTCACAGGTGACGATTTCTGTGGTCGGTGATGGGTTCTTATACCATATGGTGCGTAATATTGCAGGCCTACTCGTAGATGTCGGGCTTGGTCGCCGTAAGGTGGAGGACATTAAAGGGTATTTAGCAGCTAAAGACCGCCGTGTTATAGGGAAAACTGCACCCGCTCAAGGCTTATGTTTAGAAGAAATATTCTTTACTGAAGAACGGCAACAAGAGGTGTTACGGAATAAATATTCTAAATAATTTAAGAATAAATATTCTATATAATTTTATATAGACTCTTTTTTTGCCGTCTGAATATAAAACGATAAGCATAAATACTAAAAGGATACTACTTAGAAAGTAGTATCCTTTTTCTCTTATAATTTTTAGTTATAATACCTTAATTTATACCTATTATTATGTGAAATGATACATTGTAAACCTAAAATATACATGATACAATGACGATATAAGACAGGTTCGTACTATAAAACATTAACATAGTAAGGTAGACTCTTGTCAGCAGTGTAATTTTTATCCTAAGGAGGGTGAATCTCTTGCAAAAACGTAAAGATTTTATCTGGAAAATGGGCGGCCAACAAGGTGAAGGTATCGAGAGTTGCGGCGAAATTATGGCTACAATCCTTGCTAAAGAAGGCTACTCTTTGTATAGCCAACGTTTATTTGCATCTCGCATCAAAGGTGGTCATACTACATTCGCATTGCGCGTAGCATTGGAACAAATTATGTCTATCGGTGAAGGGGTAGACTTCTTGCTTTCCCTTGATCAAGAAACCGTTGATATGCACGGTTCCGAAGTACGTGATGGTGGATATATCATCTGTGATAGCAAAGTTAATCCAGACTTTTCTAAATTTGAAGGTACAAAGATTAATTGTTTATCTTTGCCTATCTCTGAAACAGCAATGAAACAAGGCTCCTTGTTGATGCGTAATATCGTAGCACTTGGAATGTCCGTAGCGCTTCTTGGTTTTGATACTAAGATGTTTAAAGATGCTATTACTGAGAAATTTGCAAAGAAATCCCAAGAGATTATTGATAAAAACTTGGCTGCTTTCGATGATGGTCATAGCCTTGTAATGGAAAAATTAGGCGATGTTGAAATCGATACATTGCCAGCGCCTGGTAAGAAAGATCAAATGTTCTTATTAGGTAACGAAGCATGTGCTCTTGGTGCTATTGCTGCGGGCTCCCGTTTCATGGCATCATATCCTATTACGCCAGCATCCGAAGTTATGGAATACATGATTAAAACTATGGATAAGTTGGGCTCAACTGTTGTTCAAACAGAAGACGAAATCGCAGCATGTATGACAGCTATGGGTGGTGTATACGCAGGTGTTCGTGGCTTTACATGTACTTCTGGTCCAGGCCTTTCCTTGATGGCAGAATCCTTGTCTATGGCTTCCATGGCTGAATTGCCAATGGTTGTTATTGACGTTCAACGTTCTGGCCCATCCACTGGTATGGCTACAAAAGTTGAACAATCCGATATTGATGCAGCTTGCTACAATGCACATGGTGACTACTCTGGTATCGTAATTTCTCCAACATCTATTGAAGAATGTTTCTATGAAATTCAAAAAGCTTTCAACTTGGCAGAAATGTACCAATGTCCAGTTATCTTTATGCCTGACTTACAACAAGGTTTGAATAAACAATCCGTTCCTTCTTTCGATTTGAACCGCGTACCTATTAATCGAGGTAAAATGATGAAAGAAGCTGAGCTTCCTGAATTGGTACAACCTAACTATTTCAAACGCTTTGAATTGACTGAAGATGGCATTTCCCCTCGTACAATTCCAGGCATGAAAAATGGTCTATTCCTTTCCACAGGCTTAGAGCATAATGAAGAAGGTAAACCAGCAGAAGCGCCTACAATGCACGTAGCGCAAACTGATAAACGCTTCCGTAAATTGGAAACTGTAGCTGACAATTATGAACCATTCTTGAACAATGCTAAATACGATGAAGCGGATGTACTCGTTGTAGGTATGGCTTCTAGTCGTGGTGCTATCGAAGAAGCTGTTGCTGAATTCGATCAAGAAGGTGTTAAAGTTAACCATTTACAATTGCGCTTAATTAAACCATTCCCAGCAAAGCAATTACAACCGTTCTTTGATGCGGCGAAAAAAGTAGTTATTGTAGAACACAATAAAACTGGTCAATTGGCTAACTTATTTAAAATCAACATGCATAAGAAACATAAGATTTCTAGCTGCTTGAAATACGATGGTAATCCATTCACAAAAAGTTATGTGAAAAATGCGATTAAGGAGGTCCTATAATATGACAACAGCTAAAGATTACAGAAATGATATTCGTCCTAACTGGTGTCCAGGCTGTGGCCATTATGGGGTTCAAGCGGCGATTACTGACGCTGTAGTAGCGAAAAATATTCCACCAGAAAAATTAGCCGTAATTTCCGGTATTGGTTGTTCTAGCCGTATCGGTGGCTATTTCTACGCTTATGGTGCGCATACAACTCATGGCCGTGCGCTTCCTTATGCGCAAGGCGTTAAGCTTGCTAACCAAGACCTAGAAGTTATCGCATTTTCCGGTGACGGTGATGCGTTTGCTATCGGTATGGGTCACACCATTCATGCTTTTAAACGTAATGTAAACATGACATACGTAGTAATGGATAACCATGTATATGGTTTGACTAAAGGTCAAGCATCCCCTCGTTCTGACATCGGTTTTGTTACAAAAACAACTCCTCATGGTGCGTTTGAGTCTCCATTGTCCGTTTGTGAAACTGCGATTGCAGCAGGTGCTACATTTGTAGCGCAAAGCTATATGGTGAATCGTAAAGAGCTCGTTGATTTGATTCAACAAGCTATAGATCATGAGGGCTTCTCCTTCATCAATGTATTTAGCCCATGTGTTACATACAACAAACGCAATAGTTATGATTGGTTCAAAGAACATTTAGTAGCATTGCCTGAAGGTTATGACCCAACAGATCGTGCAGTAGCGCTTAAAACTTTGGGTGATACTGATGGTTTGGTTACAGGCCTTATCTATCAAAATACATCTAAACCTTCCTTTGAAAAAGCAATGGCTGCAGCAAATGGCGGACCACATCCTCGTCCATTGACTGAAGATGTTGTAAAACCTGACCAAGCATTATTTGATAGCCTTTGCAATCAATTTAAATAATATTAGTATCGTACCCATTAGGTAGGATGCTGATTAAAGAAACGTGTCACCTTCGGGTGGCACGTTTTTTGTATGTACTATTTTATGAAAAACTATTTAGTATATTGCTTTCTGCGATTTGTCCCATGTGGTTATATAACGTGATATAATAAGGACATTGTATGATATTCATTGCAATTGTATCGTATTCATTGCAGAGGTTTTTATGAAAGCATACGAAAAGGGGATTAGTCTATCTATCTGGACTTTGAGTTGGCCTATATTTATTGAAGTGTTCCTACAGATGCTAGTAGGTAATATAGACCAATTGATGATGAGTCACTACTCGCCTCAAGCGGTAGCAGCGGTAGCTAATGCCAATCAAATTTTAAATATCTTTATTATGCTCATCATCGTCATGAGTACAGCTACGACGATTTTGATTGCCCAATATTTAGGAGCGAGAAACCAGTCCAAGCTATCAGAGGTATGTACGGTCAGCTTAATGATGAATTTTCTCTTTTCATCTATAGCGGCAGTATTCTTTATTACTTGCCATGAATGGATCTTTACATGGCTAGGTATACCACCAGAAACGATGAGTGATACGTCGATATATACTACTATCGTTGCTGCAGGGCTACCGATACAAGCGATGTATTATGCGTTAGTAGCCGTATTTAGAGGGCACTCATTAACACGTGTTACCATGTACATTGCCCTTGTGATGAATATCATTCATATTCTAACAAACTATGTATTAATCTTTGGACATGGTCCAATACCAAGCCTTGGTGTATTAGGCGTTTCTATTTCTACGTGGCTATCTAAAGTGGTAGGGCTCGTGATTATTGGATATACTTTTAAGAAATTATTAACCTTAGAGGTGAGCTTTACATTCTTAAAACCATTTCCGTGGCATACGGTTAAATCTTTATTGCATATCAGTGTTCCTTCTGGTGGAGAAACATTGAGCTATCAATTATCTCAAACTACGATTATGAAAATGGTCAATATTTTAGGCTTAGCAGTTATTAATACTAAAGTTTATGTATCTGTTATCGCCATGCTTTGTTATGTATACACCATAGCACTATCCAATGCTTCACAAGTTATCGTAGGTTTCCTAATGGGCGCTAAACGCCAAGAGGAGGTTACTAGTCGTGTATGGAAGTCCATGTATTTAGCGATTGCTATTAACGTAGGTCTTGCTACATTCTTCTATGTGACTAGTGATTTTGTTGTCTCTGTGTTTACTTCGGATCCGGAAATCCTAGAGTTAGCACATAATGTATTACTGGTTGAGATCTTTCTTGAGTTAGGACGTGCAGTAAATATCGTTATGGTTGGTTGTTTGCAGGCTGCCGGTGATATTCGTACGCCTATGCTAGTGGGAATCTTTGGCATGTGGTTATGCGCCGTGCCATTATCGTATCTATTTGGTATTTACTGGGGTTGGGGCCTTGTTGGTATATGGATTGCCATGGCCGCTGATGAAATCTTGCGAGGTTTATTGTTTATATATCGTTGGTATAGCGGTAAATGGAGAAACAAGCATCTTATCGAAGCTTAATTTCATTCTCCCTAATTTTGATTTACAATTAGCTAAATAATAATGTAATATAACTAGCATTATATTGGAGAATAGACATTGCTAGTTTTACTTGAAAGTAGGTTTATATGAGTAAGACAGTAGGCATTATTGGCTTAGGCCTATTAGGTGGATCCTTGGCAAAGGCCTTAAAGGAATATACAGATTATGAGGTAGTAGGCTATGCACGTCGTCAAGAGGTCTGTGATGCGGCCATTCAAGATGGTGTGGTAAAAGCTGCGTGGACTGAAGTTGAGCCATTGATTAAGAACTCAGATATCGTTGTGTTCTCCTTGCCACCTGATACAAATGCACGACTTTTTACTGAAACGGCTCATCTATTTAGATCGGGACAAGTTGTAACCGATGTATCTAGTGCGAAGGAAAATTTTGTACGAGCCGTTTATGAATCGATTCCTAAGGGGACCGTTTTCGTATCTGTCCATCCTATGCAGGATCCGAAAAGGGCGGGTATGAAGTATCTCATAAAAACCTATTCAAAGGTATGGGCTGGATTGTGTTAGAAGATAAGGCATCTGATGTATATAGTGAAGAAGTAGCTCAAGAATTAGCTGACATGGGTCGTGCCTTAGGGTCTCGTATCGAGTTTGTCGATATTTACGCTCACGATGCATATCTGGCTATGGTTAGTCATATGCCTCACTTATTGGCCTCTATTTTAACACAAGTTTCGGGAGGCGATGAATTGGGCGAATTACGCATGAAGTTATCTGCTGGCGGTTTCCGTGATTGCACCCGTGTTGCAGGTGGATTACCATCGATGTGGCGTGAAATTATTTATGGGAATCGTCGTAATGTCATTGAAGGGCTCACACAGGTTGAAGCAGAAATTCAACGTGTAAAAAAGATACTTTTACAAGAGGATGACGGTCAAGAATTAGAAATCTATCTTGAACGAAGTCGCGAGATTCGAGGAAAGTTACCGTATTTAACTGGTCAAATCAAGGATAATTAAAATGGCGTAGTTTTGTATCCTATAAGAGAGTAAATGTAACTGAAAAAATATGACATATATCTAGAATCGTGTATACTATATATCGATATGAGTATGTAAATATATTATGTTAAGGGAGCTTTTATGAGTTTGTTACAAGAAACTTGTGGCGCTATTACAGGTCGCAGCTTAAAGATTGAACAACATATATTTAATAGCTGGAATGCAGAATCGCCGGTGGAACTATATGGTCGTCTTGTAGATGTTGTGGCTCAATATGGGGCGGCTACGAATCAAGAGCAGGTAACCGTGCCAAAACCATGTATGATTATTGCTTCTGCGGATCATGGCGTAGCTGATATGGGTGTCAGTGCGTATCCCAAGGAAACAACTGTTGGAATGACACAAAATTATCTAATTCCTAAAGGGGCGGGTGCTAACTCCCTAGCTAATTATTGTGGGGCCCAAATGGAAGTTATCGACATGGGGATCGATGCAGATATGAGTTGGGTTCCAGGCCTTCGAAGTCATAAACTGGGGATGGGTACAAAAAACTTTGTAGAAGAGCCCGCCATGACGCGCGAACAAGCCGTGGAGGGCATCGAAACAGGGATTCGTCTAGTAAAAGAAAAAATCGATGAAGGCTTTAACGTATTTTTGGTAGGTGAAATGGGTATATCAAATACGACAGCTAGTGCCCTTATGACCGCTAAGTTTGCAGGACTTACAGCGGAAGAGGCGACGGGACGAGGAACGAATATTTCCGATGAACGACTCAAACTAAAACAGCGGATTGTTCATGATGTGCTAGAAAAATATAAGGATATTAGTAAGGATGATGCTCTTGGTATTTTATCGTCTGTAGGCGGTTTTGAATTTGCTTGTATTGTGGGTGTTATCTTAGGCGCTGCAGCAAATCATGGGTTAGTTATTATCGATGGATTTAATACATCGGCTTGTGCATTGGTGGCTAAAACATTGGCTCCAAAAGCGATGGATTATGTGATGGCTTCACATTTATCTGCTGAAAAAGCGGCCAAATCTTCCTTAGAAAATTTAGGCCTTGAAGCCTATGTAGATTTAGGCCTTTGTTTAGGTGAGGCTTCTGGTGGATCCATACAAATGGGGATGCTAGATCTTGCGGTGCATATGTATATGGCCATTACAGGAGGTAATAAATGAGAACTTTCAAAGTTGAGCCGTTAGATACACAAGCAATGGAAACATGTCGATTCCGTATTGATAATTTGACAAAGCCTATCTATAGTCTGGCTACGTTAGAAACTATAGCGGAGCGTTTTGCAGGAATTTTAGGAGACCCTAAACCAAATCATTTGCGTCAAGGTGTGCTCGTTGTGGCAGCTGATCACTTGGTAGATGGACCGCAAAATGATCAACATGGTAGTGAAAGTTATGCTGCTATAAAACGCTTTAATGAGGGAAGAACAGCTACACAAGGGGCTGCAGCTAAATTAAATGCTGTTGCACATGTGGTGAATGTAGGTCTAGAACAAGACACTTCTGATTTAACAAATATTGAGCAACAGGTGATTCGAAAAGGGTCTCATTTCTTTGGCGTAGAACCTGCTATTTCTCGAGATGAATTAGAGCGTGCTCTTGAGCTAGGTTTTACCTATGCAGACAAATTACATGCAGATGGACTACAAGTGGTGGCGATTGGTAACGTAGGGGAGAGGGCCTTTCTGGACTCTCTTGTAACGACGGCGACAATCACAGGTTGTGCCTATGAGGATATTCTCGTTCATAATGAATATGGCCCTACGATAGAGCAACGCGCTGCTCATATTCATTCTTTTGTAGATCGATTTAATATTGCTGTGGATGATTGGTCTACTATTAGTGAAAGTGAGCGCCGTGATGCAGTATTGCACTTGCTTCACATAGCGGGTGGTTTAGATATTGCATTTTTAACGGCCTTTATCTTAGGAGCTGCTAGCCATCGCATGGCTGTAGTCTTTGATAATATAGTAACTGGTGCAGCTGTTTTAGCGGCGGTTACCATTGAACCGCTAGTTAAGGACTATGTGTTCCCGTCGGCTGCCTATGATGAGCCTATACATGATGAACCTATACATAAGGAACAATGTCGCTTCTTAGGGGTAAAGCCTTATTTAGACTATAAACTGCTAATCGATGAAGCATTAGGGTCAACTATGGGTCTATCTATAATCGATGCATCTATGCATATGCTAAATGACATGAAAACCTTCGTTGAAGCGGAGGTGAGTGTAGCCGAAGATGGGGCTGGTAAAGGTAGACAAAAGAATAAAGAATAACCCGTTTTAAAGGGGGATTGTACCATCGCCCTTTTTCTTATGTGGGCGATGGTCTTTAAACCAATATTTACTAGCATTTTATGGAAAAACCATTGACACTATATGTGTAAATTGATATTATTATATGGCAGTCAGGACGGACTTAATTCATCCTTGACGACAGATTGATAATTATGTTATAGTAATTATCGGTTCTGTATGCGGGAATAGCTCAGCGGTAGAGCACCGCCTTGCCAAGGCGGGGGTCGCGAGTTCGAATCTCGTTTCCCGCTCCATACATTCCTCGATAGCTCAGTCGGTAGAGCAATCGGCTGTTAACCGATCGGTCGTAGGTTCGAGTCCTACTCGAGGAGCCATTTGACTCACTAGCTCAGTTGGCAGAGCACCTGACTTTTAATCAGGGTGTCCCGCGTTCGAGTCGCGGGTGAGTCACCATTTTTGGCCCGTTGGTCAAGCGGTTAAGACACCGCCCTTTCACGGCGGTATCCCGGGTTCGATTCCCGGACGGGTCACCACATATGGACGATTAGCTCAGCTGGGAGAGCGCCTGCCTTACAAGCAGGATGTCGGCAGTTCGATCCTGTCATCGTCCACCATTTGCGGGAATAGCTCAGCGGTAGAGCACCGCCTTGCCAAGGCGGGGGTCGCGAGTTCGAATCTCGTTTCCCGCTCCATACACATTCCTCGATAGCTCAGTCGGTAGAGCAATCGGCTGTTAACCGATCGGTCGTAGGTTCGAGTCCTACTCGAGGAGCCATTTTTATTGGCCCGTTGGTCAAGCGGTTAAGACACCGCCCTTTCACGGCGGTATCCCGGGTTCGATTCCCGGACGGGTCACCACATGGACGATTAGCTCAGCTGGGAGAGCGCCTGCCTTACAAGCAGGATGTCGGCAGTTCGATCCTGTCATCGTCCACCAAAGTAAACGGTTATCTTCGGATAGCCGTTTTTTAGTATGTAAAAAGTACATATGGATATAAAAAATACATATGGTCATGTAGATAAATAAAGGAGTACAACTGTTATAGTTGTACTCCTTTTGTTGTAATGTTTATATGGTTTTATGTAAAAATATATAGTTGCTATGGTTGTACTTTCAAAATATATAGTTAGTTATTGTTATATCTAAAAAATATAAATTTTATTATAGTCACATCTGGAAACTACATATTTAACGTGGCGCATACATGATGATATATACACCTACGAGACATACAAGGCCGCCGATGATATCGTACATATCTGGTCGTAAGCCGTCCACAAGCCAGCCCCATAGAATAGAGAGGGCAATGAACACCCCGCCGTATGCTGCGTATACTTTGCCGAAGCTTGCTTCTGGCTGGAAGGTGGGGATGATGCCGTATAAGAATAAAATAAAAGCACCTGCAATTAGGTATAACGGACCTTTATCGTCACGCATATAGAGCCATACAAGATAGCCGCCGCCGATTTCCGCAAGTCCTGCTAGTATAAAGAATAGAATAGATAAGAGCATAGTAACCTCACTGTATTCTTACTATATTAATTGAAATCTATTCTCTATTTTACAACTTAGGACAAGAGTGGGCAATTGTTTTGTATAGTTAGGTCATTTGTTGTTTATAGTAAAACCCCGTACACCAAAAGGTATACGGGGTCTATTCGTTATTATAAACGTGGTGGTGATTCGCTGTGCACGTAGTCCATAAAGGTATGCATAGTTTCTGTTTTAGAATTATTCTTCTTAAATGCGAAGCACACTTGCAGTTTGAATGGTTTTTCTAAAGGAACAAAGCCATCATTGATGTTTAAAGAACTTAAAATTTGGCGTGCTACGATGCAACCAGATTTATTCTTTTGACAGTAGTCGATCATTGTATATGGATTGGATAGACGGCTACCGCGGATATGTAGGTTTTGTTGACCGTTCCCAACATAGTTTTTTAATGTGCGATACATAAAGTATTTAGGTGGATACATGAGCAGTGGTTGTTGCTGGATAGCTTTTAAACTGGCTGTTTCCATACCGTTCACTAAGTTTGGTGCATAGTATACAAATTCGTCTTCTCTAAGCGCGGTGGATTCGTATGCGGACATATCCTTATTATTTGGTAAATAGAGTAATGCAATGTCGATGCGGTTTTCGCGTAAGTCGAGCATCAATTCTTCTTCTTCCATATCGTAAATACTAACAGAGAATTCAGGATGGTTTTGGAAGAAGTGGGAAACATAACCGTTTAGACGGATATCCCCAAGACTACGTAATACGCCAATGTTTAGAATTGGGCGTTCAACCTTGCTAGCCAAACGAATGGATTGGATAGCTCGTTCCAATGTGTCGAGAACTTGTTCTGCTTCTGGTAGGAATAACTCACCTTCTGGTGTTAAACGGCTACCTCTTGTAGAACGGGAGATTAATTTCACACCAACTAAACGCTCTAATTTTTTCATTTGAGCGCTGAAAGCTGATTGTGTAATATTCATAGATTGTGCAGCTAATGTAAAGCTTCCTGTTTTATTATAGGTAATAAAACTTTGTAGCTCTTGCATTGTAGGTAACTCTTTCATGTTATTCCCCCAACTTAGACATAAGACTCCAATGATACCTATTACCTTACTTATTCATATTGTAGCATACTATAATTGATTTTTCATCTAAATCTATAAAATATGATGAAACATGCACAATCGATATAGTGCGTTGTATTATCGTAAAAAAGTGTAATTCAAAATTGTGATTATGCACTTATTTCAATGACTTTCACAAGTATCGATAATTGACATAACTAGATGAAAATGATATTATACTTGGGTACCATTATGTGTAGGTACAGGTTTATTTTAATCTTATGAGGTGATAATCACATGGCAACGAGAAGAGAGGCTCGATTCAAACTTTGTCGTCGCTTTGGTGTGAACGTATTCGGTCACGCAAAAGCCTTGAATCGCGTCAAAAAAGACCAACGTCAGAAGAAAATGTCTGAGTATGGCACACAATTATTAGAAAAACAAAAAGTTAAAGCTTACTACAACTTGCTAGAACGCCAGTTCGTACGCTATTATGATAAAGCAAAAAAAATGCAAGGTGTTACAGGTCAAAACATGTTGATCCTTTTGGAACAACGTCTTGACAACCTTGTATATCGCATCGGTTTCGGTAACTCCATTCGTCAAGCTCGTCAAATGGTAAACCATGGCCACATCTTGGTAAACGGTCGTCGCGTAGATATTCCTTCCTTCTCCTGCAAACCAGGCGATGTAATCGAATTGCGCGAAGCATCTCGTGACAACGAAATGTTCAAAACTAATTTCCAAGAACTTCGTTCTTTCGAACTTCCTTACATTGAAAAAGACTTGGAAGGCTTCAAAGCTACTTTCACTCGTCTTCCTCAACGTGAAGAACTTCCTATCGAAGTTAACGAAACACTTATCGTCGAATTGTACTCCAAATAATTTGGTGCAAAAATCCGCAGTGCAACGCACTGCGGATTTTTTATAATTGTATGGGTACAAGAAAGTATTGGTAGTAGCGTGGGATATACAATGCTTATTAATCATACTGGTAGAGCGGGACACCCACTAAAGGATTCATATTTTTATGGTTCTTTAATTGGTCAAGGACGGACTAAGGATACTGGTGAATGGATTTGGCTCTTTAAAGATACAAAATCTAGGGAGGAGTTTGAACGAATAACAGGAAATACTCAAAGAACTGATCAAAAGCCTTCTATTATGGGACCTGTTCAATCAACATTAGGGATTGTTACAAATGAATTTACATCGTATAAACAACAAAATATTGTAAATTACTTATATGATAAACTATCGAAAGCCAAGCAAAACTCAGCTAGTGATATTAATACAATTTCTACATTACTAAAACTACATAAAGAATTACAGCAATACGGAAATCAATATGTTATTGACAGGCGATTAGTGAATGCTATTGAAAAAGTGCTAATACGCTAGGCTTTAAGTATAGTTATGATAATAACCTAAGCATTAATGCAAATATAAGAAAGGTTTTATCAGAGGCAAAACAGAACTATAATAACACTAAATATATCTATGCTACTGTTGAAGCTGGCCCAGGGATAGGTGCTCAGACTAAACTTGGTCCTGCAAGTGTGCGAGCCAATGTTAAAGCGGGTACTAAGAGATATATTAATTCCAGTAAAGAAATTGATATGGGAGAAGCGAATCTTAATATCGAGTTGCAGGGTATGAATTTGGGCCATATGTCTCTAATCAAGTTAATCCATTAACTGGCGCAACTGAAAGTAATATTGGGTTTAAAGCTGGTAAAAATATATTAAGTGGAAGTAAATCAAAAGATACAACTATAGGTTTGGGCCTAGGTTGGTATGCAGGATTAGGTGGTAGTGGTGAAGCTGGACTTAATGTAACAAATATTTATAATTCAATTGTAGGAGATAAATCTGAAGAAGATAAGGCCTATGATGAAGTATCTGATTTACTGAAAAACTACGGAGGATAATATTTTATGAAAGATTTATTCATTTTTTTTAAGAATATTGATCCACAGTTTTATACCTGTATATTTGGTCTGGTTGTAACTGGAATTGGCATATATAATCCTTTGTTATTGGGTTTATACTCTCCTGACAACAATTATAATGAAAGTCCGGGTATGATATTTATTTTTAGGCTTATTAGTGGGATGTTGTTTTTAATAATAGTTTTGTATTTATTATATCGGCTTGTTACAGGAACCTGGTTTGGCATTTAAAATTGAGCATTTAGTTTTTTTTACTAAATGGAAAATAAAGGTAAAATATATCATCTACAAAGGCAAAAATCATAGTAACTTTTAATTGACACAAACCCATAAAATCTGTATACTATTTTGAGTAAGCTTTAGTCGTGTTTCCATTAGCCCCGGAAGCAAAGGACAAGCTGATTTTGGTAGAATTATGACGTTATTAGGAGGATATGCAGCATGAAAACTACATATATGGCCAATCCGAACACAATCGAACGGAAATGGTATGTTGTTGACGCTGAAGGTAAAACTTTAGGACGCCTTGCTGCCGAAGTTGCAAAAGTTCTTCGGGGCAAAAATAAACCAACTTTCACACCACACGTAGACACTGGTGACCATGTGATCGTTGTAAACGCTGAAAAAATTCGCGTAACTGGTAAAAAATTGGAACAAAAGGAATACTTCCGTCACTCTGGTTACCCAGGTGGTTCCCGTTTCACTAAATTGTCCATGATGCTTGAAAAACAACCTGAACGTGTTGTTGAAATGGCAGTTCGTGGTATGCTTCCAAAAAATAAATTGGGTGCACAACAATACCGCAAATTAAACGTATACGCTGGTCCTGAGCATCCACATGCAGCTCAAAAACCAGAAGTGTTAGAAATTTCCGTACGATAATCTAGAGGGAGGAATATATAATGGCAGTAGCACAATATTACGGCACTGGTCGTAGAAAATCTTCCGTTGCTAGAGTTCGTCTGGTACCGGGAACAGGTAAAATCACTGTTAATAAACGTGAACTTAATGATTATTTCGGTCGCCAAACTTTGGAATTGATCGTAAAACAACCTTTGAATTTGACTAACACAGTTGAACAATATGATGTTATCGCAACTGTAGCTGGTGGCGGTCCTTCCGGTCAAGCTGGTGCAATTCGTCACGGTATTTCCCGTGCGTTATTGGACGTAGATGGTGAACTTCGTCAATCTTTGAAAAAAGCTGGCTTCTTGACTCGTGACCCACGTATGAAAGAACGTAAAAAATACGGTCTTAAAAAAGCCCGCAAAGCAAGCCAATTCTCCAAACGTTAATATTTGGAATACAGGGTATTACACCTGCAGACAATGTCTGCAGGTGTTTTTGCATTATTAGATAATTTTTAATACTCAAGTCAGTTTAATTTTCATTCTTTCATTTACATCTATATTTAATTCTCCTATAATAGATATATAATAATCGAATTTTTTCGAAAATAGATTTTTATATAGGAGAAATCATATGATTTATAATACAATTCAGTACGTAGTAGATAACGGTATTGGTACGTTGACCTTTAATCGTCCAACCGTAGCCAATGGTTTTAATATCGAGATGTGCAAGGAGATCCTTGAGGTCTTAGATAAGGCTCATAATGATGAAAGTGTTCGTGCATTGCTCATTAATGCAGAAGGTAAAGTATTCTCTGCGGGTGGCGATTTAACAGAGATGGAGCGCGCTGTAAACGAAGGGGATACTGAGTCTTTATTTGAAATCGTTGAGTTGGTAGCTGAGATTTCTATGGCCATGAAGAAGTTACCAAAACCTGTTATTATGAGCCTTCAAGGGGCTGCAGCAGGCGCTGCCTTCAATATGGCTTTAGCGGCAGATTTTGTTGTAGCTGCTAATAACGTACGCTTTATTCAAGCTTTCGTAAATGTAGGTCTTGCTCCTGATGCGGGTGGTTTATTCTTATTGACTCGCTCCATTGGTATGAACCGTGCTATGCATATTGTCATGACCGGTGAAGCCGTATCTGCTGAAAAGGGTAAGGAACTTGGCTTTGTGTATAAGGTTTGTGAATTAGAAGATTTAGAGACCGCTACAAGACGCCTTGTTGAAAAATTGGCAAAAGGACCTGCACAATCTTACCGCGTTATGAAGGAAATGATGTGGAATAGCTTCTTAGTAGGTTGGGAAGAGTACAAGAAGTTTGAAGTAGAAAACCAATGTGCATTAGGTCTTTCAGAGGACTTCAAAGAAGGTGTACGTGCTTTCACAGAGCGTCGCCGTCCTAAATTTGGTCAACAATAATATTGATTTATGAATATACGGAATGGAATTTCCTGTAATTCATAAGAAAATACAAATAAAATTAGAACCGATGTGGCTCCAACTATTGAGTTACATCGGTTTTGCTTTCATTACACAGAAAAAGTGTATATAATAGAACTATTGAAATAGTTTTAGGAGGTCATTATTACATGGCTCAAGATACAATTAAATGTTATGACAGCCCTAGCGATGTAGTTCAAGCATTGGCAGAGGATTTTATTGCTTTCACCAACGAGGAAATCAATCGCACTGAAACGTGTGTTGTTGGTATTACGGGCGGGACTGTTATTAATGGTTTATTAGAATTGCTTAATTCCCCAGAATATATAGAGCGCCTCAATTGGGAACGCATATTCTTTGTGTGGACTGATGAGCGATTCTTGCCGCAATCTCATGAGGATAATTACTTCAATCGCGTGAAACCTTATTTGTTGTGCAAGGCGAAAGGGGCGGCTCATTTCTTGCCAATCAATACAGATTCTAAAACTGTAATAGAAGCGGCAGCGGAATACGAGAAAGAGGTTAAGAATGTTCTCAAGGCTTGTAAAAAAAGCGGCCTAGATTTGGCATTGCTCGATCTTGGCGAAGATGGTCATACAGCCGGTCTATTTGCAGGTTCTCATGCATTGCGTGTCACAGATCAAGAGGTGGTAGCTGTTGAGGATGGAAAGGTGTGGGAACGTATTTCTATGACCTTTTCGTTCTTAGCAAAATCTGATGCGGTTTGGTTTACCGTAACTGGTGAAAGTAAGCGAACTGCTTTGACAAAGGTATTGTATCAACGCGAAGATTACGAGGATTTACCTTGGGAAAAACGCATTGGTCGTGTATTGCCTGGAGCGGTGCTTTCACAAGAAGCTATGACCTGGTATGTGGACAAGGCAGCCTATGATGATGTACACTAAAGAGTATAAGTAGTAGTAAAAATAAAGGAGATACATATGGGGTCTATAGGAACACCTGAATTAATAGTTATATTAGTGATTGCTCTAGTTATCTTCGGACCTGGTAAATTGCCTGAAGTCGGTAAAGCTATTGGTAAAGGCATCAATGAGTTTAAAGATGCTATTTCGGGGCCTAAAAAGGCTGTTGATGAAACGAAAGAAGCCGTTAAGAAAGCGACTACTATCGATGTGACAGCAGGGGCTAAGAACGACGATAAACATAAAGAAGCTAAGGATTAATAGGAGGTAACACTATGTGCAAAGATTGTGGTTGTGGCGAAGATAATGGCGTTGTAACAAAGGTATTTACTGTACCGGGGATGATGTGCAACAACTGTAAAGAAACAGTTGAAGGTGCATCTCTAGGTTTGCCTGGCGTATTAAGTGCAGAAGTAGATTTGCCAGAAAAGACAGCTACCGTTTCTTTTGATCCAACAAAAGCATCTGTAGAAGTCATTACAAAAGCCATTGAACGAACTGGCTTTGAAGTGACAGGCGTTGCAGACGGTGTACAAAAACATAGTCATGGAATACTAGGCACTTTGAAACGTCTCTTCAAATAATCGAACCGATGGAGCTGTATTGAAACCTTGTTTCGATGCAGCCCTTTTTTGTTTAAAGAGGTAATACGATGATACGTAAGTTTGATGCTAAAAATTTTAAGTGGGATGGTATTGAAACCTTGGTATATAAACAAGATGGTAGTCCTTTTAAAGATGTAACACGTCAAGTATTATATGATGGTGCTTATGATATTCCGTGTCAATTCCGCTATTTTGAATGTTTGCCAGGGGGATATTCTACCTTGGAGTATCACGATCATACGCATATGGTTATGATATTTCGCGGCAAGGGGCAAGTCTTATTGGGCGATGAAATCCACGATGTAGAAGCTGGTGATTTTATCGAAATTCCAGGCAAAACAATTCATCAGTTCCGTGCTAATAAGGGTGATTATATTGGTTTTCTTTGCTTGGTAAATCAAGATCGAGATAAGGTAAAGTTATTATCCCCTGAAGAGATGGAAATGTTACGAGCAAATCCTAAGATCAAAGAATTCTTGGAAAGTTGTTAAGCCTGATGGAGGTTCTATGAATACTTTTACACGAGCGGCCCTTACCGTTTTAGTGGGCCTCGTTATTTGGTTTTTACCTCATACAGAGGCAATCAAGCCTGAAGGTTGGCATTTATTAGCTATCTTTACGGCTACTATTGTGGGCTTTATCTTACGTCCCTGGCCAACGGGCATTATGGCGCTTTTTGGTATTGTTGTAGCCGTAGCCACTAATTCCATCACTATGGTACAGGCTCTAGGTGGCTATGCAGAGGCGAATGTGTGGCTTATCGTAGCGGCGGTATTCTTTTCACGAGGTATTATTAATTCTGGTCTTGGTAAGCGTATTGCGTACACCTTGATTCGTTCTTTTGGCACAAGCTCATTAAAGCTTGCCTATGCGTTGGCTTGTACGGACTTGATTATTTCTCCAGCTACACCATCTAATACGGCGCGTGGAGGTGGTATTGTATTCCCCATCGTACAAAATATTTCCTTAGCTTTTGGTTCTGAACCTTATGGTAATACGGCCCGCCGCATTGGGGCGTACTTGATGACGACAGCACATACTATTAACACTATTACTGTGACAATCTTCTTGACCGCATGTAGCGGTAATTTGCTTATTACGTCTTTAGGTGCTAAACTGTTTGGCTATGATATATCTTGGTGGGAATGGTTCCAAGCAGGTGTCATTCCTGGTGTGATTTGTATGATTTTGATGCCTTGGTTCATCTATAAAATCTATCCACCAGAAATCAAGGAAACACCAGAGGCTGCTGCAATGGCTCAAAAAGAACTAGAGGCTCTTGGACCTATTACGAAGGCTGAAATTTCTGTTGCTATTATCTTTGTACTTTGCATCTTGCTTTGGGCTACAGCAATTTGGACTAAGCTTCATCCTACAGTTGTTGCGATGATGGGGGTTCTAGCGTGTGTTGTAACAGGATCCCTTACGTGGGAGGATATTTTGGGTGAACGCACCGGCTGGGATATCCTCATCTGGATGGGTACGCTTGTGGGCATGGCTGGACTGCTTGGTAAACTCGGTGTAGTAGCTGTCTTTGCAGATTTTGTAAGTCAACATTTAGCTGGCTTTGACTGGTTCTGGGCATCCTTTATCATTTCCGCTACCTTTGTGTACTCTCAGTACTTCTTTGCCAGTGGTACGGCGCGTATTACAGCTTTATTCTCCGCCTTTGCAGCTATTTTAGTGGCGATGGGGGCTCCTATTCCGTTTACGATATTGCTCTTTGGTTTGATGAACAGCCCTGGTTGTACATTGACTCACTATAGTTCAGGTGTAACACCGATCTTCTTCGGTGCTGGTTATGTGCCACAATGTACGTGGTGGCGCGTAGGCCTTGCCATTTCTGTGGTAAGTTTCCTCATTCATTTCTGGGGCGGCACTTTTGGCATGTGGCTCTTTGGTATTTTATAATATATTCAATCCCTCACTACGGTGAGGGATTTTTCTTGTTATATCTATATTTTTTATACCTTACTAGGTTTGCTATAGTTTTTGGATATGGTGAACTTCATAAAAAAACTATGATGAATCTATAGAATTTATTGTGAATTATCTTGCGCGGGATAATATAACGTGTTATTATTATTCCGTGATTATTATTACAGAATATTTTAGGAGGAAACATGTTAGGTTTAGTCATTAGCTTATTGATTATTGCGCTAGTCGTGATTATTAATGACATTCGAATTATGAACAACAACTTAACACGTTTTTGTCTTAGAAGTTCCGCGAATGGTTTAATATACAATCAATAAGATTTGACTATATGGTTTGTTTCTTATGTGTATATTTTCCAAGGGGTACATAGGATTATTTATGTATATAGGAATTCTGTAAACAAAAGGAATATCATTTGTAAACTTTTAAGACGATTCATTGGAATCGTCTTTTTTTATGCGTCGTGAAAGCTGTCCAAGTGGATGCTTTCAAAAGTGAGGAGATTAACATGAGTTGTAGAAGTGACAATTTGAAAACAGGCGTAGCACGTGCACCACACAGATCTTTACTAAAAGCTCTGGGTTTCGTTGATGAAGAAATGGGGAGACCAGTCATCGGTATTGCCAACTCTTTCAATGAAATCATCCCTGGTCACGTAGGCCTGAAAAATATTGTACAAGCCGTAAAAGACGGCATCCGCAACGCAGGTGGTGTGCCAATCGAGTTCAATACTATCGGTATTTGCGACGGTTTGGCAATGAACCATATCGGCATGAAATACTCCTTAGTTACACGTAATATCATTGCAGATTCTATCGAAGCTACTGCTATGGCTACACCATTTGATGCGATGGTATTCATTCCAAATTGCGATAAGGTAGTGCCAGGCATGTTGATTGCAGCTGCTCGCCTTAATATCCCATCTGTATTCGTATCTGGTGGGGCCATGCTCGCTGGTGTACATAAAGGTAAAAAAATTGGCTTGTCCGACGTATTCGAAGCCGTAGGCAAACATCAAACTGGTGAAATGGATGATGCTGAGTTAGCTGATATCGAAAATACAGCATGTCCTACATGTGGCTCTTGCTCTGGTATGTATACGGCAAATACAATGAACTGTTTAACAGAAGCTCTCGGTATGGGCCTTCCTGGCAATGGTACAATCCCAGCGGTATATTCTGAACGTTTGCGTTTAGCTAAGTTAGCTGGTATGCAAGCGGTAGAGGTATTAAAAGCAAACCTTCGCCCTAAAGATATTATGACTCGTGAAGCCTTTGAAAATGCGGTAGCTCTTGATATGGCTTTGGGTGGCTCCTCTAATACGGCGCTTCATTTACCGGCTATTGCTCACGAAGCAGGTGTACCACTATCCTTAGACGATTTTGATCGCATCGCCCAAAATACACCTCAATTATCTAAATTATCTCCATCTGGTGTATACTTCATCGAAGACTTGTACGCTGCAGGTGGTGTATCTGCGGTGTTGAAACGTTTAGCAGAAAATGGTCGCCTTCATACAGATTGCAAAACTGTTGCTCTTAAAACACAAGGTGAAATTGCTGAGGCAGCATTCGTAGCAGACGAAGATGTTATTCATCCTTGGGATAATCCAGTTCATGAAACTGGTGGTATCGCCGTTCTTAAAGGCAATCTCGCTGAAGATGGTTCCGTTGTAAAAGCCGGTGCCGTAGATGCAGATATGCTCGTTCACTCTGGTCCAGCTAAAGTATTCAACAGCGAAGAAGAAGCGGTTGAAGCTATCACAGGCGGTAAAATCGTAAAAGGTGACGTTGTCGTTATCCGCTACGAAGGTCCTAAAGGGGGGCCTGGCATGCGGGAAATGTTGACACCAACATCTATGATTGCCGGTATGGGGCTCGATAAAGACGTAGCCTTGTTGACAGATGGTCGTTTCTCCGGTGCTACTCGTGGTGCATCCATCGGACATGTATCTCCAGAAGCAGCTGCAGGCGGTACCATTGCCATCGTTGAAGATGGTGATATTATCAACATCGATATTCCAAACGGTAAATTGGAACTAGCTGTATCTGATGATGAAATCGCTCGTCGTAAAGCGGCATTGAAACCGTTCAAATCCAATGTAACTGGATATCTTAAAAAATACGCTCTTCACGTATCCTCTGCTGCACAAGGTGCTATCGAAGTATTTGAAGACTAATACTCGACTTTCATTTAATACTAACTAGAGGAGACCGTGTATATGTATAAGTTATATGATTTTATGGAGGCTCGTGAGCGCTTGAGTACAATCACTGTGAAAACGAAGTTACTTCATAGTGATGTGTTTTCTGACGAGTGCGGAAATGATGTATATATCAAGCCAGAAAACTTGCAAATAACAGGCTCTTTTAAGGTTCGTGGAGCTTATAATAAAATTGCAAAACTGACAGAAGAAGAAAAGGCGCGCGGTGTTATCGCTGCGTCTGCCGGTAATCATGCACAAGGCGTGGCCCTTGCTGCGAAACGTCTTGGCATTAAAGCGACTATTGTCATGCCGAAACATACCCCTCTTATCAAGGTTAATGCAACAAAACAATACGGTGCAGATGTTGTATTATTTGGCGAGATTTATGACGAAGCCTATCAAAAGGCGATGGAGTTGCAGAAAGAGCATGGCTATGTGTTCGTTCATCCGTTTAATGATGAAGATGTAATAGAAGGGCAAGGTACAATTGCCCTTGAGGTTCTTGATGAATTGCCTGATGCGGATATTTTGCTCGTTCCTGTTGGGGGCGGTGGTATCGTATCTGGTATTGCTGCTGCTGCGAAATTAAAAAATCCGCGCGTTAAGATTATCGGTGTAGAACCAGAAGGTGCAGCGAGTGCCCTAGCTGCCTTAAAGGCTGATCATCCTGTACCTCTCGATGAAGTGGCAACGATTGCAGATGGTACGGCAGTACGTCAAATTGGGGAAACTACATTAGAATATATCAAGCAATACGTAGATGAAATTATTACCGTTTCTGATTATGAATTGATGGAAGCATTTTTATTGCTTGTTGAAAAACATAAGTTAGTAGCAGAAAATTCCGGTATTTTGCCACTTGCTGGCCTCAAGAAATTAGAGTGCCGCGATAAAAAGGTGGTAGCTATCGTCAGCGGTGGTAATATCGACGTACTTACTATTTCGTCAATGATTAATAAAGGTCTCGTATTGCGTGGTCGTATCTTTACCTTCTCCGTTAATCTTCCTGATAAACCAGGCCAGTTAGTGGCTGTATCTCAAATGTTAGCCGATGCAGATGCAAATGTTATTAAACTTGACCATAATCAGTTCAAAAACCTTGACCGTTTCCATGAAGTGGAATTGCAAGTAACGGTAGAAACAAATGGTGAAGAGCACATCCAACACATTATTGATACTTTCAAACATAATGGTTACATTATTAAACGATTAAATTCCAGCGAGATTTTATCTGAATAGCTGGTTGAAAGGGTTCCTATGAGCGCAGAAACAATCAATGGGGCACGCATTGTCCTTGAAACATTGCATCGCCTTGGTGTAACCGATATGTTCGGTTATCCAGGTGGTGCGGTAATTCCAATTTATGATGAAATATATAGCTTCCCTGAAATTAA
The DNA here is from genome assembly GCF_000024945.1 of Veillonella parvula DSM 2008. Classification (NCBI taxonomy): domain Bacteria; kingdom Bacillati; phylum Bacillota; class Negativicutes; order Veillonellales; family Veillonellaceae; genus Veillonella; species Veillonella parvula. Next base: position 1,658,689 of record NC_013520.1, on the reverse strand, counting down.
ACATTACTTTGTTCGTCATGAACAAGGTGCTGCACATGCAGCAGATGGCTATGCTCGCGTATCTGGTCGCGTAGGTGTATGTCTTGCTACGTCTGGTCCTGGTGCAACGAATCTTGTAACAGGTATTATGACTGCGTACATGGATTCCGTACCTATGGTGGCCATTACAGGTCAGGTTGGCCGGCCCTTTATCGGTAAGGACTCCTTTCAAGAGGCGGATATCCAAGGTATTACGATGCCTATAACCAAGCATAACTATCTTGTTCAAGATATTCATGATTTGCCTCGTATCATTAAAGAGGCGTACTTTATTGCTGGCACAGGTCGCCCAGGCCCTGTACTCATCGATATTCCCAAGGATATTCAAACAGAAAAAATATCCATGGCGGAATACAACAAATTGTACGAAGTACCTATTCATCTTGAAGGCTATGATCCAACCTATAAAGGTCATCAAGGTCAAATCAAAAAAGCAGCTACTCTTATCAAAAATGCAAAGCGCCCACTTATCATTGCTGGAGCAGGTGTATTGAAGTCTGGCGCTATGGATGAGCTTAAAGAATTAGCTGAAAAGGCTCAAATCCCGGTGACGAATACATTAGTTGGTCTTGGTGGCTTCCCAGGAGATCACGAATTGGCTCTTGGCATGGTTGGTATGCACGGTTCTGTAGCCGCTAATAATAGTACAGATGAGGCAGATCTCGTGATTGCTGCAGGGATTCGTTTCCATGACCGCATCACAGGCCATCCAGATTTCTTCTGTAAAAAAGCTAAAATTATTCATATCGATATCGACCCAGCTGAAATTGATAAGAATGTTACAATCAACGTGCCTATCGTAGGGGATTTAAAACAGGTATTAACGGAGCTTAATGCTCTTGTAGAACCTACAACGCATGAAGCGTGGCTTGAGCAAATCCGAGAATGGCAAGCGGAATACCCTATGGTAATTCCTGAGTCTAAAAATGGTGTATTGCATGCACAATATGTGTTATCTGAACTTAACAAAATTGCCAAGGATGATGCCATAATCGTAAGTGATGTAGGCCAACATCAAATGTGGGCGGCTCAATTCTTAACTCATAAAAAACCTCATACTATCGTTACCTCTGGCGGTGCGGGTACCATGGGGTATGGTTTGCCGGCGGCTATTGGGGCTCAAGTAGGGGCGCCTAAGAAGCAAGTTATCCTTGTTGTCGGTGATGGCGGGTTCCAAATGACTTGTGAAGAGCTCATGATGGTTCGCCAATATAATTTGCCAATCAAGATTGTTATTATTAACAACGGCTATCTTGGTATGGTTCGTCAATGGCAAGAAATCTTCAATGATAGACGCTACTCCTATGTAGATTTGGAAGTGAGTCCGAACTTCGTGAAACTCGCAGATGCATTTGACTTGAAAGCAGCGCGTCTAGATAATGTTGAAACTTTCAACAAAGAATTTAAATCATACATTACATCGGATGAAAGCATTGTCTTGGATTGTCGCGTTGAACGAGAGGATAATGTATTACCAATGATTCCAGCAGGCGGCACGATAAGCGGTATGATGGGTAAGAAAGGGGTGCTATAATGGCGAAAGAACATCAAGTCTTAATCATTGCAAAAAATGCACCAGGTATTGGTACACGTATTTTGGCACTCTTTAACCGTCGTGGCTTTAACGTTACAAAAATGACATCTGGCATTACAAATCAGCCAGGTTATGCACGTATTACTATTACTGTAGAGGCCGATGACCGAATTCTCGATCAAGTGCAAAAACAAATCTACAAGCTTATCGATGTTGTTAAGGTTAAAGTGTTTGAAGATCATGATGTGGTATGCCGTGAGTTAATGCTTATCAAGGTAAAAGCATCTGCTTCTACAAGATCACAAATTGTACAGATTGCCGATGTATATCGTGGTAATGTGTTAGATATTTCTCCTACATCTATGATCATTGAAGTCATTGGCAGTGTAGAAAAATTACGTGGCTTCATTCAAATTATGGAAACTTATGGTATTCTTGAAATTGCCAAAACAGGTATCACCGCTATGAGTCGCGGAGAAAAAATGTAGGAGCTGATAACGTGGGGCGTGAATTACTCCATTATGAAAATGTCTGCTTTCGCCGTGATGGTAGACCTATTTTAGATAATGTAAATTGGCATATAGAGGACGGTGAACATTGGGCCTTATTAGGGCTTAATGGGGCTGGTAAATCAACGCTACTCAGCATGATACCTGCTTATCAAATTCCCACAACGGGTACTTTACGTGTGTTTGGCAAGGAATTTGGTAAATATGCGTGGCCTAAAATCAAGGCTAGACTAGGATTTGTTAGCTCTGCGCTTGGACAATTTCAGTCAACCTTGGATAAACAAGTCGTTGAAGATATCGTTATTTCTGGTGCATTTAGTAGCATTGGTATATACCAAGAGGTAGCACCTGAGGTGCGCCAACGAGGTATGCAATTATTATCTGAATTTGGACTAGACTATTTGGAAGGTCATCGTTTTCGCACCTTATCTGCTGGCGAACAGCGCCGGGTATTGTTAGCGAGGTCTATTATGGCAAATCCAGAATTATTGATTTTGGATGAGCCTTGCTCTGGTTTGGACTTACCAGCGAGGGAGCAGTTTTTACGCACCGTATCCACTTTGGTAGCTGAGCAGCAGACACCGATTATCTATGTGTCACATCAAATTGAAGAGATACTATCGTTTATTACTCATGTAGCTATCTTGCGAGAGGGTAAGATGATTCATGCAGGTCCTAAACACAAGGTACTAACTGATGATATTTTATCTGATGTCTTTGGACTTTCCGTACAAGTTGTATGGAAAGATGATCGTCCATGGGTGATGGTTCGGTAGTTATCAAATTTTTTTATCAGAGGCTTAAAACTCGGCTTACTGATACTAAATTAATGTACGCCACATCTTGCAAAAATTTGTTAGATTGTGTACAGTATATATAATCTATATTCTATTGAATATGTTTGGAGGTTGTCTAATATGGCAGGTAAAATTTTAGGTACTACAGTTTATTATGATGCAGATTGTAATTTAAGCAAATTGGAAGGCAAAAAAATTACAGTGTTAGGTTACGGTTCCCAAGGTCATGCTCATGCATTGAACTTGAAAGAAAATGGTATGGACGTAACAATTGGTCTTCGCGGTGGTTCTTCTAGCTGGAAAGCGGCTGAAGAAGCAGGTCTTACAGTAAAAGAAACTGCAGAAGCCGTTAAAGGCGCTGATATCGTTATGGTATTGATTCCAGACGAATTGCAAGCAGACGTATATGCACAAGATATTGCTCCAAACTTGAAACAAGGTGCGTACTTGGCATTTGCTCATGGCTTTAACATTCACTTTGGTAAAATCGTACCTCGTGAAGACATCAATGTATTCATGGTAGCTCCTAAAGGTCCTGGTCATTTAGTTCGTCGTACATACCAAGAAGGTTCTGGCGTTCCTTGTTTGTACGCTGTAGAAAAAGACCCATCTGGCGATACTGAAGAAGTGGCATTAGCATGGGCATCTGGTATCGGTGGTGGCCGTTCTGGTATTTTGGAAACTAACTTCAAATCCGAAACTGAAACTGACCTCTTTGGTGAACAAGCTGTATTGTGTGGTGGTGTTACTGAGTTGATCAAAACTGGCTTTGAAGTATTAACTGAAGCTGGTTATGAACCTGTTAACGCTTACTTCGAATGCTTGCATGAAATGAAATTAATCGTAGATCTTATCTACGAAGGTGGCTTCCAAAAAATGCGCCACTCCATCTCCAACACTGCTGAATACGGCGATTACCATGCAGGTCCTCGCGTAATCACTGCAGATACTAAAAAAGCTATGGAACAAATCTTGGCGGATATTCAATCTGGTAAATTTGCTGATGAATTCTTAGCAGATTCCAAAAATGGTCAAAAATTCCTTAAAGAACATCGCGAAGCAGCTGCTAATCATCCAATTGAACCAGTTGGCGCAGAACTTCGCAACTTGATGAGCTGGTTAAAATAAGAGTATTACTTAGGTAATCTTTTGTGAGATTATATGCTTATTAAAAGCGACCCCGTAAGGGGTCGCTATTTTTTATCGTTTCTTACATTATTTTGGGCCATCTTGACGATTACATCGAAAATATTGGAATCAAATATGGTATAATAAAAAATAATATTTGAAAGGAGTGTGGCATGGATTTTTACACATTAGCCTATGTTGAAAGTCAGGCTACGGCTGGTCAGACATGGGGATTTATTATAATTGTAGCGGTTCTATTAGCCTTACTCGTGTTGGGCGTACAAGTATTGCGAAATGGTTTTACTAGTCGCTATCGTGACCTGATGATTATATTGTCTTTAATCGTAGTGTTCTTCTTAGGGCTTGAATACCAAGAGTATAATCGGATGAAAACCTATTCTGAGGATTCTTCTCGAATGGCCCAATTTTTACATTCTTTTAGTTCGGATCGTTCTGTGCCGAGTGACCAATTGGCGGTTAACTCCTTAAAGATTCGTAATGGTATGATTTTAAAAGTAAGTGATGTTTACTATGAGGTTCAATTTAATCCAGAATTTTCAACCTATACTATTACACGTGTTTATAAGGTAAGTCCTATAGATCGAATTCATGATAAAGCGGACACATTACCATAAGGAGGACCACATATGACAGAAGCTATGGCCGTCTATGGGATGGTCTTTGCAAAACTCGCCATCGGTCTTTTGGCGATTATTCTACAAATCAATTTAATGGGTAAGGGCAATTTAGCCCCAACCTCTGCTTTAGACCAATTGCAAAACTACGTACTTGGTGGTATTATTGGTGCCATTATTTACAATGATCAAATTGGCATTTTACAATTTATGTTAGTTCTTATTTTATGGACTATCCTCGTAATGACTCTTAAGTTTTTAAAAGGGAATCTTCGTATTTTTAAAGCAATTCTTGATGGTCATCCAGTTATAGTAATCGAAAAAGGTCATATTCTAACAGAAGAATGTATGCGTTATGGTATACAAGCGGCTGAACTTAAATTAAAACTTCGCGCTGCCGGTGTTCAATATGTTACGGATGTTAAGCGTGCCGTATTGGAGCAAAATGGACAGCTTAATGTAGTTCAATTCGGTGAAGATAATATTCGATTTGACCTTATCGATGATGGTCAAATTAATCAGTTTACTCTCGATGTAATTGAAAAAGATAGAGATTGGCTTGAACAAGAAATCCAAGCTCAAGGATACTCTGTTAAGGACATATATATTGCAGAATATAAAGATGGAAAAGTTGTTGTATATCCTTATGAAAGAAAACATCGCCCACAAATTGTAAGCACTCTTAAAAGTAAGACCGCTCATACTAAGGATAAATTGAAATCTAAATTGTAATATCTATTGGTTTTTTATTATAGGCGAAATTAGTATTATCTAATTTTATAGATGTACAAATGATATGTAAAGTGTTATTAAGCCCACTATTCGTAGTGGGCTTATATAGAAAGGAAATTAGTGAATCGTAAAGATTTAATTGATCGATTACAAGAATTATATAAAGATGAAGACAGTCGGATAACAGTAAATCCTCATGCAGGGCAAAAAGTAGCTATCGTTTATCCGAATACATACTTTGTGGGCATGAGTAATCTTGGACTTCATATCATTTATGAGGAAATCAATTTACGAAATGATAGCGTCTGCGAACGGATCTTCTTGCCTGAGAAAAAGGAATTAGAAGCTTACGATAAGACTAAGACTCCGCTTATGAGCGTTGAAACACAAAGGCCTATGCATCAATTTGATGTAGTTGCTTTTGATGTCACCTTTGAAATGGATTATTTCCATATTCCTTTGATGTTGCGCCATGGCCGTGTACCTATCATGGGAAAAGACCGTACCGAATTTGATCCTATCGTTATTGCAGGGGGCCCTTGTGCGACCTTTAACCCTGAGCCTTTTGCCGACTTTATTGATGCTTTCATCATCGGTGAAGGGGAAGGTATCGTCAGTCGCGTACTAGATATCATTCGAGATGGAAAAATGGAAGGCTTGGATCGTCACGCTATTTTACGTCAATTAGCGGATGTATCGGGGGTTTACGTACCATCCTTGTATGTGCCGATTTACAGTGAAGATGGTGAATTTAAAGGCTATGATATTGTCGAGGGCGTACCTAAGACGATTAAACGTCACTTTGAAATGCTCACCAGCGGTGGTGAAACGGTAGTGGCTACGAACTATACTGAATTTGGCGCTATGTATATCATAGAAGTAGCTCGTGGTTGTGGTCGTCACTGTCGCTTTTGTATGGCTGGGTATTGCTTCCGCGTACCGCGTGTACGTCCTTTGGACATTTTGAAAGAAGGCGTAGAGCGCGCAGAAAAACTAGGTAAAAAGGTAGGCCTAATGGGTGCTGCTATCTCGGATTATCCTGAGGTAGATGAACTCGTTAATTATATTCGCTCTAAAGATATGCGTTACTCTTGTGCATCCTTGCGTGCTGATTCGTTAACACAAGCCGTGGTGGATGGACTAGCAGACAGTGGACAAAAGACTATTACCATTGCGCCAGAAACGGGCAGTGAACGTTTGCGTCGCGTCATCAACAAGGGTATCAGTGAAGAGCATTTACAAAATGCAGCTACCTTATCTGCAAAGTCAGGTATTCAGCATATGCGCTTATATATAATGATTGGGCTGCCAACGGAAACCGATGAAGATATTGAGGCTATTGTAGGACTTGCGGAAAGAACGCAAGCTCATATGGAAAAAGTAGGTTGTAAAGGTCGTTTAACGCTCAGCATTAATCCGTTTATTCCGAAACCTTTTACCCCGTTCCAATGGATGGCCATGGACAATCAAAAAACGGTGGAGAAAAAATTACAATATATAAAAAAAGCGTTGCAAAAGAATCGCCGCATTGAGGTTCTCGTAGAATCGCCTAAAGAGGCGTATATTCAAGGCGTTCTTGCTCGTGGGGATCGCCGCTTAGGCGCTGTTATTGCAGCATGTGCAGCCGATCGGGGCAGTAAATCTTTTAAGTCCGAAATGAAGGCTGCTGGCCTGGATATGGATAATATGAATTATCGTGAACGCAGTTTTGATGAATTCTTGCCATGGAGTCATTTAGACATGGGTATGCAGGAGGGCTATCTTGAAATGGAATGGCAAAGATCCCTTGATGAAGCATATACACCTCCATGTGCAGCAGGTTGTAAACGCTGTGGTGTATGTAAATAGGAGTAATAGATGAATCAATTTGTAAAACGTATAGATGTGAAAGGTCCTCATGGTATATGGTCTTATGAGACGCCAAGCTGGAGTGAGCGATTTCCTATTGTTATGGGCGATACCTATCGTCATGGTGGCGTATCTAAAGCCCCTTATGAATCATTAAATCTAGCTTTTCATGTAGGCGATGAAGCTCAGAGTGTACGAGAAAATCGAGCTATTGTTGCGAAATATTTAGGTGTTGAACCAAACCGTATTTCTTGTGGCAATCAAGTCCATGGTTTAAAGGCTGTAGAAATCACAGAAGACCTTATTGGGGCCGGTGCTTTTGCAGAAGATACGGCCATCGATGATTGTGATGCGGTATTTACAAATCTACCTCATGTGCCATTATTTCTGTTCACTGCAGATTGCGTTGGCGTAGGCATTTACGATGCCAAACATCATGCGATTGCAACGGCACATGCAGGTTGGCGTGGTGCCATTGGCCGCTTACCAGTACTTACTATTGAGGCCATGAAAGAGGCTTATGGGACCGAGTTCAAAGATTGCTATATATATCTTGGGCCTAGTATTGGACCAGAGTCCTTTGAAGTAGATGTAGAACTAGGTAAACGCTTTGAATTAGCATGGAGAGATATGACAGACCGAGATGCATCTGATGTTGTCAATTATCCTGGTGATAAATTAGACAAGGCTTATATCAATTTATGGAACTTTATTGGTGAGGATCTCATTGTAAATGGAGTTCCTTCAGAGAATATCACGATTGGTGGTACCGATAGTGTAACGGAAGTAGACTGTTATTCCTATCGTCGAGAGGCAGGCCTAACAGGTCGGATGGCCTTATTTGCGATGTTACAAGACCGATAAAATTCGACTTTCACAGGAATCATAATAAAGTATGATATTTTATATATATACATGCTTGAATTTGTGGAAGGGATAAGCCTTAAATCATGTACATTTGACCTTAAATACTATATAATAAAATAGTCTATACAAATATATTTGATGATTATGATATATAGATTGAAGGGGGCATTCACGTGATTGAAGAATCCCTACACGCTATACAGCAGCGCATGGCCGATGCTATGGCGCGTGTTGGTCGCGTAGATACAGCATTATTAGTGGCGGTTACAAAGAACCACCCTGTGTCGGCTGTGGAAGAGGTCGCACGGCTCGGTGTCACTCATGTAGGAGAAAATCGAGTACAAGAGGCCAAAGAAAAGCAGCTAACCTATAAGGGGCCACAATTAACATGGCATTTGATTGGTCATTTACAGGTCAATAAGGTGCGCCAAGCGGTTCCTATGTTTGATTTAATTCATTCTGTGGATAGCCGTAAATTATTAGATGTAATCGAAAAGGTTGCTGCAAAGCACGATAAAATGCAAGATGTATTACTGCAAGTCAATGTGGCCCGCGAAGCTTCTAAAACGGGAATGACCGTCGAAGAGTTTCCAGAAATACGAGATTATGCAAAAACATTGCCTCATGTACGCGTAAGGGGCTTGATGTGTATGGCGCCATTTTTCGATGATCCACAGGAAGCTCGTCCAATCTTTCGCGTAGCGAATGCCTTGTTTGAGGATATGAAACGCTACTTTGAAGAAGGGCAGATTCAATATTTATCTATGGGGATGACTCACGACTTTGAGGTCGCTTTGGAAGAAGGGGCTAACATCGTTCGTGTAGGCACAGCAATTTTTGGGGAACGTGTATATTATTAAGGTTCGGGTTACCTGATAATCGGAAGCGTTAATTGTATTAGGAGGAAATCCAAATGGCATTGGGAGATTATTTAGACAAAGCAAAAAACTTATTCTTAGGCAGAACTGATGATGACTATGAATATGATGATTACGAATACGAAGATGAAGAGGAATACGAAGCTGAACCTACCCCAGTAGCAACAGCGGCTCCCGTGTCCGGTGCATCTGAATTTCATCCACGCAAGGTAGGAGGCCAATCTACGATGACACAACGTCCAACAGCTATGAAAGTAGTTGTAATTGAACCAAAAGTATTTGAAGATTCTGAAAATATTACACATCAATTGCGCGACATGCGTCCTGTATTGATTAATTTTGAAAATACAGACCCTCATGAAGCAGCTCGTATTGTAGATTTCGTATCTGGTGCGACCTATGCATTGGATGGCAAATTGGAAAAAGTAGGTAAAGACATTTTCATGTGTGTACCTGTAAATATTTCCATTGATTATAATGACAATGAAAGCAACACAACTGAGCAAAACGAATATTCTTGGGAAAACAAATAATCTCTCTATAAATGGTGGTGATAACTATGTTAGGTAAAACCCTATGTATAGGCGTTGGCTCAATGGGGGGCGCTCTATTGCGCGGTGCATTACAGCATGGTGTGTTGAAAGCCTGTGATACACACATTCTAGTGCGTCGCGAAGAACAATGTAAGGCTCTTGCAGAGGAGCTTGGTGTAGTAGGTTTTACTACATTGCCTAATGTAAACGAGTACAACACTATTCTATTGGCTGTGAAACCACAAGTGTTACCATCTGTGTTAGAGACTTTAAAAGAAGTACCTTATGGGACTGTTATGATTTCTGTTGCTGCAGGTGTCACCTTAGATACTCTTGATGCGGCGATTCCACAAGCTAACTGGTTTAGAGCTATGCCAAATACGCCGGCTTCTATCGGTGCTGGCATGACGGCACTTGCTGGAGATGATGTGAATACTGACCTAGGTCGTACTGTACAAGCCTTATTTGAGGCTGTAGGTGAGGTAGCAGTGGTGAGCGAAGCCGATTTAGATCGCTTAGGTGCACTATCTGGCGCGGGCCCTGGCTATATGTTCGTTATCCTTGATGCTTTAGCTGATGCAGGCGTTCGTATTGGTTTACCACGTCAGCTAGCCATAAAGGCAGCTGCTCAAACAATGTACGGTGCAGGTAAGATGGCTCTTGAAAGTGGCAATCATCCAGCAGTACTACGAGATCAAGTGACTAGCCCTGGGGGCACCACCATTGCGGGTATTGGTGCCATGGAAAAAGGTGGACTTCGCAGTGCTCTCCAAGATGGCGTAGTAGCATGTCTTGCTCGGTCGAATGAATTGGGGAAATAATTTTGGCAGATACTAGTAAATTAATTCGATATTTTGAAGCCAGCGGCAGCGGTGAGGAAGCTCGTCGCATGCTTGACTTGGCTGAGCAGGTTGTTAAAGGTCGCCCATATCGTGTGGCGGATTTTACGAGTCCTGCAGGCCTTGTTATTGCAGATGCTATCAAGGCTAATTACCCACAGTTAACTGTTAAAACTGACGGTGGCTATGAAGGGGCGGAACGTATCCGTATCGCCTTTGTAGATAGCGACTTTAACGGTACCGTGGACATGGGCATTCGCGCCCTTAAGGTAAATTGGGACCCACGGTTCCGATTGCTTACCCATCGCGATGTGCTGGGCTCCTTGATGGGCCTTGGCATTGATCGCTCCAAATTTGGGGACGTTATCGTCCAGCAAGGGGGCGCTCAGATTATGGTGGATGAAAGCGTGGCTGATTTCGTAATTCAAAACTTTACGAAAATTGCTATGGTTTCTGTATCTGTAGAGGCTATTGAGTTATCAGATATTGCACCAAAAGAAGAAAAAATTAAAGAAGTCCGCACTACAGTCGCTTCCTTGCGCTTAGATGCGGTAGCAAGCTCTGGCTTTAGTGTATCTCGCACTAAATTGGTGAGTGCTATCAATGCGGGCTTATTACAAGTAAACTGGCAACCAGCTAAGGGGGCATCCCAAGAGGTTAAAGAAGGGGATGTCATTTCAATGCGTGGTCGTGGCCGAATGAAGGTAGAAGCTATTACAGGTACCTCTCGTAAAGGGCGTATCGGCGTATACCTGAAACGATTTATGTAGGCAGTTGAAAATCGGCTTGACCATCAAGCCGATTTTTTTGTATATAGTAGGACAGCCATGGTATCCATAACATTTCAACCTACAACTGAAGATATAATCCTATTCGTAGGCGGCGGAGAAGTAGCGGAACGACGGATGCAGCTTTTTATTGAGGAGCCTTGCCAAATTGTCGTTATTGCTCCAACTGTGACGGATACGATTAGCCAATGGGCAAAGGAAAATCGCATCACTTGGTGTGATCGGGCTTTCACAATGGACGACGAAGAGCATATTATTTCGAGTAGTTTGCTGTTTATCTGCACAGATAATCATGAACTAAACGATACCTTGTATGAGCTAGGAAAAAAACATCGCGTGTGGACCAACCGCAGTGATGATCCGAGCGCGTGTAGCTTTACTGTGCCGTCATCCCTTGAACTCGGCGATCTTCATATTGCTATTAGTGCCAATAATGTAGGACCTCGTATCAATCGTCTCGTACGACAAGATATGATGAATCGTTATGGTCAGTTGCAAAAGGCTATGCCTAGACTTAAAATATTTAGAGAAGAAGTAAAGTTACTACTTCCTACTCCAGAGGCTCGACAGAAATTTTGGCGAGACAATCTGACGGTAGAAACATTTGAAGCCATTCTCAAGGGAGAGTGGATGATTATAGAGGAGAAACTAAACTATGCAATTAGTGGTATTAGGTCTAAATCATAGAAGTGCCGCTGTAGAGGTGCGTGAACGTTTCTCGTTTGATAAAGACGAGGTAGTTGCCGCACTAAATCGCCTCTATGAATTTGACTGTATCTCAGAATGCGTTATATTATCCACCTGTAATAGAACGGAAATTTATGCTGCTTTAGAAGGTGTAGAATTCCCGAAGGATTACATGTTGGCAGTGTTAAAAGATTTAAAAGGAGCAGATCATATCGATGCAGATGCATTCTTCTTCTACGAAGAACGAGATTGTATTGAGCATCTATTCCGTGTTTCTGCTAGTCTTGATTCCCTTGTGTTGGGGGAAGGCCAAATCTTGAGCCAATTAAAAGGGGCTTATATTCAGGCTTATAGCGCAGGCTGTACGGGAACAATTTTTAATATTTTATTCCAACGGGCTATTAGCGTTGGTAAGAAGGTACGTACTAATACGGGCATTGCTAATACGCCTGTATCTGTTAGTTACACGGCGGTCAATCTTGCGGAGGACAGTTTAGATAAGCCATTATCCGAGGCTACAGTACTTATTTTGGGTGCTGGTACGATGAGTGAATTGACAGCTACTCATTTACAAGCGAAGGGTGTAAAAACGATTTTCGTATCTAATAGAACCTTTGCTAAGGCTGAAATGTTAGCGGAACGCTTTAATGGTAAAGCTGTTAAGCTCGATAACTTTGTAGAGTATGCTAAAGATGCGGATATTCTTATTACATCTACAGGGGCACCGCATTATATTATTACTGAAAAAGAAGCGAAGAAAATTACGACTCTTCGTAAGGGTGAACCAATCGTTATGATTGATATTGCGGTACCTCGTGATATCGACCCTGCGGTGGCAGATTTGGACGGTATTTATCTATTTAATATTGATTCTCTTGAAAGTGTAGTAGAAGAAAACAAGGCACAACGAGAAGAGGAAGCTCGTCGTGCAGAACCTATTATTCACGATGCTATTGAAGAGTTATTGGATAAATTAAGCTATTTAACAGTGCGTCCGATGATGGCATTGCTTACAGAAAAAGCGGAGCGTATTCGCCGTCGTGAATTACATCGCGCATTAGCTAAATTGCCAGATATTTCCGATAAAGAGCGCCGTGTTATGGACTCGATGAGTCGCATGATCATTCGCAAAATGTTGCGTGAACCGATGATTCACTTCAACGAAATCGCTGGTACAGAGGAAGAGGGCTTGTACTGGGATTTATTCAAAGATATGTTTAATCTTGAGAAAGAAGGCTAATGCCATGAGAGATCATATTCGAATCGGCACGCGAAAAAGTGCCCTTGCCCTGTGGCAGGCTGAACATATTAGTGCAGAATTACAACGTCTGTACCCAAATATTACGGTAGAGTTGGTTCACTTTAATACAAAAGGTGACCGTATCTTAGAGAAACCACTGGCTCAAGTTGGTGGTAAAGGTTTATTTACTGCTGAATTAGAAGAGGCTATGCATGCAGGCGACATCGACATCGCCGTACATAGCTTAAAGGATATGCCTACAGAGTTGCCAGAAGGCCTTACTCTTGGTGCCATCTCCGCTCGTGAAGTGCCGTATGATGCACTAGTGAGTCCCGTGTATAAAACACTGGACAAATTGCCACAAGGCGCTCGCGTTGGCACTAGTAGTTTACGCCGGCAAGCACAGCTATTACATGTCCGACCTGACCTAAAGGTAGAGGTTATTCGCGGTAATGTGCAGACTCGTTTGAGCAAAATTGAAACGGAAAAGCTAGACGGTGTTATCTTGGCTCAAGCAGGCCTTAAGCGATTGGGGTTAGAAGACCAAATTACACAAGTCTTCAAGGCCGACGAAATGATTCCTGCCGTTGGACAAGGGGCACTCGCTATCGAGTGTCGTGCCGACGATACGGAGATGCTTGACATGTTGGATCCTATCAACGACGAAGCAACGCGTTATGCCGTTGAAGGGGAGCGCAGTTTCTTGCGTCAATTAAATGGTGGTTGTCAAGTGCCAATGGGCGTACATGGCACCATCAATAAAGGTCAATTGACTTTAAAGGCTATGATTGCATCCCTCGATGGAAAAACTGTGTACGAAGGGGAAATCTCTGGTCCCGCTAAAAAGGGCGAGATCCTTGGTAAAAATCTTGCAAAAGCCTTATATGAAGAAGGGGGCAAACGTATTGTGGATGCTCTCATAGAGGAAGGAATCATAAAATGACAGGTATGGTATATCTAATCGGTGCAGGCCCTGGCGATGTTAAACTCATCACCGTAAAAGGTCGTGAATGTATCGAAAAAGCAGATGTAATTGTATATGATTATTTAGCAGATGCTCATCTGTTAGAGTGGGCACATCCCGATGCAGAATTGATTTATGCTGGTAAACAATGTAAAGATCACACGATGCATCAATGGGAAATCAATGAGCTATTAGTCCAAAAAGGTAAAGAAGGCAAAATCGTAGCACGATTAAAAGGCGGTGATCCGCTCGTATTTGGTCGTGGTGGTGAAGAAGCGATGGCTCTTGGCGAAGCCGGTGTGCCATTTGAGTTCGTGCCAGGTGTAACATCTCCTATCGCAGCGCCTGCCTATGCAGGGATTCCTGTAACACAACGCGCTATGGCCACATCCTTTGCGGTGGTAACAGGTCATGAGGATCCTACAAAAGCAGTATCTGGTATCCATTGGGAAGGCCTTGCTACGGCGGTAGATACACTTTGCTTTGTAATGGGTGTTGGTAACTTGCCAGTCATTGCGGAAAAATTGATGGCTCATGGCCGGTCAGCCTCTACACCAGTAGCGCTTGTTCGGTGGGGAACAAAAACAGTACAAGAGGTATTAGTTTCTACCCTTGAACATGTCGTTGAAGATGTAGCAAAGGCTCAATTGAAAGCGCCAGCTATCATCGTAGTAGGTGATGTTGTCAACCTTCGTGAAAAATTACAATGGTTCGATAATAAACCTTTATTCGGTAAAACTGTCGTAGTCACACGCGCTCGCTCCCAAGCAAGTGCATTCCGCGAAAAATTAGCGGCTCAAGGTGCTAATGTAGTGGAAGCAGCAGCCATAAAAACATCTCCATTGGAATTGTTTGAGGAAGATAAACGCATCATCAACAATACAAAAGAATACCAATGTATCGTATTCACATCTGGTGAAGGGGTTCGTTACTTCTTCGATGCTCTATATAAAGAAGGCAAAGATACACGTGCTTTAGGTAATTCTAAAGTGGCGGCTATCGGCTGTGCTACGGCTCGTGAACTTCAAAAATATGGCATCGTACCGGATATCATTCCTGTAGACTACAAGGCTGAATCTGCTGTAGAGGCTCTTGAAGAAGAACTCAATGCAGGGGATTCTGTACTGTTGATTCAACCAAAGGTAGCACGCGATGTGATTCCACGTTGCTTGCGTCACCGCGATATGAATGTAGATATCTTGCGTTTATACGAAACTACACAAGATACATCTCAACAAGAAGCATTAGTAACAGCGTTAACAGAAGGCAATGTAGATTATATTACCTTCACAAGCTCCTCTACTGTAACAAATACAATCCAATTATTGGGCGACAATGCACTAGAGTTATTAGGCAAAACTAAAGTGGCTTGCATCGGTCCAATTACGGCTGCTACGGCTATGAGTGCAGGTCTTAAACCGGCTATCATCAGCGATGCATATACAACAGATGGCTTAGTAAATGCTATTGTAAAAGACATTTAGGAGGATTACATGTACGATTTAACATACCGTCCTCGCCGCTTGCGTATCAATCCAGAAATGCGTGATTTGGTACGCGAAACGACACTCGACGTAACTGATTTGATTTATCCATTATTTATCGTGCCTGGTGAAGGTATTAAAAAAGAAATCGACACATTGCCAGGTCAATATCACTTGTCTGTTGACGAGGCTGTGAAAGTAGCTCAAGAGGCTTATGATCTTGGTGTGCGTGGTGTAGAAATCTTTGGTATTCCTACATACAAAGATGAGCAAGGTTCCTCTGCTTGGGATATGTCCCAACCAGTACAACAAGCCATCAAAGCCATCCGCGAAGCCGTGCCAAATCTCTTGGTTATTTCTGACGTATGCTTGTGCCAATATACCTCTACCGGTCACTGTGGCATGATCGATGACCATGAAATATTGAACGACGAAACATTACCATTGCTTTGTAAAGTTGCGGTAAGCCAAGCAGAAGCTGGTGCACATATGGTGGCTCCATCCGATATGATGGACGGTCGCGTAGGTGCTATTCGTGAAGCCCTTGATGCGGCAGGTTATACCAACGTATCTATCATGAGCTATGCGGCAAAATACGCATCTGCTTACTATGGTCCGTTCCGCGGCGCTGTTAATTCTGCGCCAAAATTTGGTGACCGCAAATCTTATCAAATGGACCCGGCTAATCGTTTAGAAGCTTTCAGAGAAATCGAACTCGATATCGCTGAAGGTGCGGATATTATCATGATTAAACCGGCGTTATCCTACTTGGACATCGTTCGTGAAACGCGTGACCGCTATGAATTGCCGGTTGCGGTATACAATGTATCTGGTGAGTATGCGATGGTTAAATCCGCCGCAGCGGCTGGTCTTATCGACGAAGAACGCCTCGTTATGGAAACAATGCTTTCCATGAAGCGTGCTGGTGCTAAAATCATCATTACGTACCATGCCTTAGATATTGCTAAATGGTTACAACAATAAGGAGGAACTATGTTCCAACTCGGTAAATCTGAAAAGGCCTTTAACGAGGCTAAACGTTATATGCCAGGCGGCGTAAATAGCCCTGTTCGTTCCTACCGTAGCGTAGGATCTAACCCTCCATTTATCAGCAGTGCCAGTGGCAGCCGTATTTATGATATCGATAACAACGAATACATCGACTATGTGTTGAGCTGGGGCCCTATGATTTTGGGCCATGCGAACCCTGAAGTTATTGCTAGTTTGCAAGAGGCGATTCCTCGTGGTACTAGCTATGGTGCGCCTACACTACTAGAAACAGAATTGGCTAAAAAGATACAAGCCTTCATGCCATCTATGGAGGTTATCCGCCTCGTAAACTCTGGTACAGAGGCTACCATGAGTGCATTGCGCGTAGCTCGTGGCTATACTGGTCGCGATCGTATCGTAAAATTTGTAGGCTGTTACCATGGTCATAGTGATGCGCTCTTGGTGAAAGCTGGCTCTGGCCTTGCTACCTTTGGCGTGCCGGATAGCCCTGGCGTTCCTCAAGGCGTAGCAGAGAATACCATAACATTACCGTACAATGATTCTGAAGCGGTTCGTAAATTATTCGACGATATGGGCGATACTATTGCGGCAATCATAGTTGAACCTGTAGCTGGCAACATGGGTTGCGTACCTCCAGTACCTAGTTTCCTCGAAACCTTGCGAGAAGTGACTAAGGCTCATGGCGCAGTGTTGATCTTTGACGAAGTTATGTGTGGCTTCCGCGCTAGTAGTGGCGGTGCTCAAAAACGTTACAATATCAAACCAGACCTTACATGCCTTGGTAAAATCGTTGGTGGTGGCATGCCACTTGCTGTGTTTGGTGGCTCTCGCGAGATTATGAACCAAATTGCACCAGCTGGTCCTATCTACCAAGCTGGTACATTGAGTGGTAACCCAATTGCCGTTACCTCTGGTTTGGCAACGCTTTCCATTCTGCAACGTGATCCAACGGTGTTTAAACAAGTAGAAGATACGACGATTGCCCTTTGCGAAGGCTTTGAAAGATTGGCAGCACAATACAATGTACCTGTTGTAGTACAGCGGGTAGGCTCTATGTTCACCATCTTCTTCACTGATAAACCAGTTAAGAACTTTGATGATGCAGCAGCTTGCAACGAAGAACAATTCAAAATGTTCTTCCACCATAACTTGAGCCATGGTATTTACTATGCGCCAAGCCCTTATGAAAGTAATTTCGTATCTATCTGTCATAAGAGCAGTGAAGTAGAACGCACATTAGCCGTTGCTGATGAAGCTTTCAAAAAAATCAGTGATACATTATTATAAAAGTATATAGTTTGTAGTTGTTTATGTATCGATACAGGTGATGAACATGCAGTTTTACAAGAACTTAAAGCGTGCTCGCGTGCGCATGGGCAAAAGCCAAATCGAAGTAGCAAAGGCCGTAGGTATCAGTAATGCGGCGCTTTCAAATTACGAAACAGGGTATCGCGAACCAGATTTAGATACACTCTGTGCCCTGTCTCGCTATTATGGATTGACCTTGGATGAGCTGTTGGATGTAAATGGAGAAGAACACGAGCCCATCTATGATCTCAGTCCTGTACTAAAAAATAAATACATCGCCTATAAAGGTGATGTATTCGAGTTGAAAGACTCACAAAAACGTGCGCTCTTGCGCGAGCTAGATAATCTATTTACTAAATTTGAGAAATCAAAAGTAGAAGATAAAAGTAGCAAGCCAAAGACGTACAAACATGGGAACCCACATATCAATCGGGCTGGACTAGCTAGCAGTGCTGGTAGCTTAGTGGCAAGACGGAATATAAAGTAGTGCTATACTACATTGTAGACCGAGTGGGACATGTTTATTTGAACAATTTAATTAACTTAATTATAAAAAGTACCATCTATTTGGGGAGCTAAACGACACATAAGTCGTCCCTAGATAGATGGTGCTTTTTTTTGCCGTATATAACAAAATATTCTTTGGTGGTATACGCTAGTTTAACATATAATTGAATTATAGAAGGGGAATAAATATTTATTAATTAGATATGATATTTGATATTATTAAAAGATGTTGGTGTTTTGTATGAAGCTATTTGATTATATAGCTTAGGTAGTTTGGTATGAAAAAAATTTGTTCTTTAATACTGATTGTTATAGCAATTATTAGTACCACTATTTATCAGTATTATTATCACGATGGTTCTCCTAATAATATAGTTATTCTGGATGAGTCCCATGAATTAGTAGATACATCAATTAAAGAAACCGTCTCTAGTCGTATTTTAGCCGTATATCTTGATGAGCCTTACTATTATTATTTAGGCTATGATGGAATCGGTCGATATGATATTAGAAATCACATGTTAGATGTTCTAGAATTTGAAATTTACGGTGATGAGACTGGCAAGCATAAAATTAATTATTCAAGATCTAAGATGATTGTTAATAAGAAATCTAAGTTAGAAGCTTTTTCAAAAGAGACTTTAGATAACTTTGAAAAAATGCTGATGAACTCAGAACGTGGTGCTAAATATTATAATAAACGATGGTATCATTCAGGCTATGAAGCCACATTTCTCGACTTAGATAAGCATCTAATTATTACAAATGACGTAAGAGGAATAAAAGAGACTCCTACTAAAATCTTAATATTTAATGTTAGTGGTTTTATTATCATTGATAAAGAAACAAATAATATACAAGTATATTTTGATGAAAGTATTGCTGGTAAAAAGGTTAGAGACTCTTTAATTACTATGTTGAAATATAACTATGGCGATTATCTAACCATATTAAATAGTCTTGATGAAATTGGGAAAGACGAACGGACCATCTTGTTACAATTAAGAGATAATTATGTTAATAAAAAGTAGTAATATATTATATTTATATTCATAATATTGTGTAGTAAAAATTGAGAGTACTTTAACGAGTTGATTTGATGGAGTTGTTAGTTTTGAAAAAGATAGGAATGTAAATATTCTATTTAGTATGTATTATCTTAATTATAAGGAGATTTAGTAGATCGATGGAGTTCTTTGATTCTTTTTTGAATTTATATGATACAAATTATGAGGTTAAAGGTACAATTCAGGCTATAGGATTTTTAATTGCATTTATTTGTATTCCTGAGTTGATTGGTAATCATGATAGTATAGAATCTTTTACTTCAGCTAAGCCTATAGTGAGATGTGTAGTAAGGATTATTTTGAGTATCTTCTTATTTTTTGCAATATTTACTTTGTTGGGTTTGCTGATGGATAATGGACTATTATAATTCACTAAGTAAAACGGGTTAATGATGAACGTATAGATTTTAAGCTAGAATAAATTAGTGGATAGAGGTATAAATATGATCTATTTTAAAAGTAAAAAAAGCTTAGATACATTTTTAATGGTCTTTATATTGGGTGCTGTTAAGGCATATAGACGAAATTATATTGACTTGACCATTTTAGAATATTACATATTTAGTATGTTAATTCGATTAATGTGTAGAAAAGCACATCTGTCCGATAAACTGTTAAATATAATTGGTGATGGGATGAGTTTAGAGGATGTTGATGAGTGGATGGCTCGTAGAATCCCTATACCAGCATTAAATGATACGTTAGATGATATTGAATGCAGTAGTTGGATTGCTTTAATAGAACGGGAGTTAGAGGGTAATACTTTATCTGAAGCGTTAAAGATTTCTACACATGATGAAAAGAAGTTCGGTATCTATTTCTTTACCGATTATGTAGAGGAGATATTTTGGGCGTTGTTTTTGTTAGGATTGTATGAAGTCTTACAAAAACCTGAATTCATTTCTGAATCAATCTTAAGTTGTATTAAACAGACCTATTTGTCTGAAATATATACGTGTGAACGTATTCAGAATGAAGATCTTCAAGCATGTATTTCCAATTTACAGGAGATAGCGGATACTAATATATCCGGGCAATTAAGTAAAGATTTAATTACTATGAAAGCAAAATTAGCATCATTACAGATATTATTACCATTTTATGATGTGAGTTTTGACAAGTTAGAAACAGGCATTGATTTAAAAGCCACTAAAGGGATGTTTTGGCAGATCAAAGTTTCAGGGAAGTTTATAGACTTGGGATTATAGATTCTAGAAGATTTTTAAGTTGTATATATACTTATGATTATTATTTAAGAAAACTAAGCTAGAAGACTTTTCAAAAGAGGCTTTATATAACGTTAGAAAAATGCTAATGAACTCAGACCATGGTGCTAAATACTAACAATAATCGCTGGTATTATTTAGGTTATGAACTAACATTTCTTGATTTAGATAAACATCGAATCATTACTAATGATGATGTAAGAGGGATAGAAGATTTTTCGACGAAATTCCTAATAATTAATGTGAGGATATATGGATAGATATATTAAGAAAATAAGAGATATACTTATTGATTGTATGCCAATACATTGGTATAAGTGTTATTTGTTTTTTGAATGTACAGAATCAGGCATGAGTTCAGCCTGTTACAATGTTAAGACCCCTTCCGGTTCTATTATTACTGATGGTGATTTGCTATATAATTGTAATGATGAAAAAGTAAAATCTATAAAAGCTGGGACTAGTGAGATTTTGACGTATGTACGTTTACTTCATGAAGCTTCTACAGAACAATGGACGTGGGGAACAATGTATATTTCACGCGATGATTATGAGCCCCATTGTGAATTTCATAATGATCCTGTAACTGACGATTGTTGGCTTCAAAATAGATATAAGTGGGAATATCAGAATTTTGGTGTTCTAGCTAGAGAAGATGAATTTGAGCCGGATATATATAAAGAAATGCTAAAAGGTCCACGAGGTATTTTATTATTGGAAGATATGGAGTCTAGTGTATTAGCAAAAAATTATACTGCCATTGATAAGGCGTTTAAGTTAAAGCATAAAAGCTTAGAATCGGAACTTGAAAAACATTATAATAAAGTGGCCAAAAATATATATAAATTAATGCCTCTAAATTGGCATCGTGCTAAATTACACTTTGATATGAATGTTAATAATCCCTTTGTAGAGCTTTGGGTTTATAAAACTGAGGATGACTCATGTATTACAAAGTATGTGGAAAATAATGATGAAGAGCCTGCTATTATTTCGGAAATTATGTATGATTTAAAAAATGAAGTTGTAGCGATGATTGAGACTTTTAAATTCTATAATCAAAACCCATTCTCTGGTTTAGTATATACATTAACCTCTAATGGTGAGGTATCTTTAGCGCTAACTTATGGAGATAAATAATTTTAAGTTCGTTGATGAAATTGATTAGATAAGCTTTTATGCATCTGTTCATTAGGGTTTCGGAACCGATGGGTGGCATACTATACTACAGAGTCAACTAATAGAACTGACTCTGATATTAGTGATATTGATGAGGTAAGAGGGAAAATTAGGGATGAGTTTTAAAACAATTTATTCTGTTATTTGGTACACATTTATAGGTTGTTTTTTCGTATGGCTAATTTGTGGATTAGGTTATAGGTTTTTGTTTAATGATACTGTTGAGCAGTCTAGAATGGAACTGACACAAGCTTTAAATGTAGCTTTTCCGCGAGAACACTATATAATTGATGGAGATGTATATGATCCGAACAGAAGAAATCTATTATCTATAGGTGTATCAATAAGTATAAAGAAAGATTCACTACATAGAGATATAAAATCAATAAAGCCCTTAAATGGGGAATGGATTTTAGTTAACCAAACTAAGTCTCTTTATGTATATGAAAATGAATCATATAGAGTATATGTAACAAAGAATTCAGAGAATGATGGATATCTTGTACTGTTAGCACGTAACAATTGGCTAGAAATCTTGCATTTATAATTTTATTACTTTAAATGGAGCTATATATGAAGATTGGTCTTTCATTATTTTTATTATGTATATATTGTCTATATTTTATTAAGAACCCTTATTTTGTATTAGAAAAGGAACAAGTTAAACGTTCTAAATCCATGTTATATACAGAAATAGGAATAGGATGTCTGGTTTTTATACTCATTAATTTTCCTTATGATAGTGTTAATTTAATTCATCTGTTAGCTATTATAGGTATATTAAATTGGGTGTTAGAATTGTGGTTAAGAATTTTAGCCGTTAAGTCTGATTCTTCACTTACTTTAGAGAAAATGCCTATTCTATTGAAAAAAGCAAAAAGAGATTTTTATTCTGTAATACCTATAATAGTTATTTTTATGCTTATGATTCTTTTTAATGTGATAACTGATAATTTTAAATAATCTTAAATTGCAATATGAAACTGAATATAACTAAAATTAAGTATATTTTGATTGATTAGTGAAAGAAAGTTATATGAAGTAACTCTCTTTTGTGATATAAAACATATATATACATAAAATGTTGATTTTATGTTTTCTGAGAGATATAATCAGACTAATAAGTTAATAATTATTTGAAAGTAATATATAGGAGAGAGAATTATGAAAGTAGTATCAATCGCTGCCGGTTGTGTGGGCTTAGTTGGCGTTATGTGTGCAACGACAACTTTGGCAGCGGATGTACCTTCCTCATTTATTCAACAAGAAGCGGCTCGAGCCGATGCTTCTTTGCGTCAACGCGCGGAGGCACCGATGGCAAGGGCCGCTTTGTCGCGTTCAGAATCAAGTTATGACAATTTAAATGGCGCACCTATGGATGCATTACCACAAGAAGCAGTGTCATTTCCAATTGATCAGATTGTGATTACGTCATCAGAACCAGCCTTTAAGAAGTATAGGAATCGACTGAAAATATATAATCATAACAACATTGGGGCAGAGGGGATTGCTGTTTTACAAAAGCAATTACAAGAGCAAATTCTTGCTGATGGATATGTAACGAGTCAAGTGGTAGTACCAAATCAAGATTTGCAATCAGGTATACTGACTTTTGAGATTTTACCAGGTTATGTAGAGGATATTATTCTTACGAATCCGAAAGCTCGCACGAATTGGCGAAGTGCATTTCCTGTTCGTCCCGGATATGTACTGCGTAGACAAGCATTAGAACAAGGTATAGACCAGATGCGAAATGTACCGGGGCAAGATGTGAAGCTTAGTATTGAGCCGGGAACAAAACCCCTTCATTCAATAGTGAAATTAACGGTAGAACAAAAAGGTTTTGTACATGGATCTTTGTTGTTGGATAATGCTGGTTATGAATCCACAGGGAAGTATCAAGGTACTATGTATGTGTCATTTAGTCAATTGGCAGGTCTTAATGATACCTTGTCGACTAGTATTACTAAAGATATTGGGCATCATGGTGATGGTCATGGATCGAAGCAGTATGCCGTAAATTATGCAGTGCCTGATGGAAATCGGATGTATCGTTTATCTACATATCAATATAGTTATCATCAATTGGTATTTATGCCAGAAGCGTTCCGTTCTTCAGGGAATACTCGAGGAGTTGAGTTTTCTGTAGAGCAAGTGTTGAATCGGACGAGTCGTTCTAAGACAGCCGCTGTCGCTAAAGTGATTCATAAGACACGCCATAGTTATATTGATGATATAGAAATTGGTGTACAGGAGCAACATACCACTGCATTGGAGCTAGGATTATCTCATCGTCAATATAGTGGGAATACTATGTCCGATATATACCTCTTTTATCGTCAAGGTATACGAGGTCTAGGTGCTATGGTACGCAGTTGGGAAGGTTTGGCAGATAATCCAACTACGTTATATAAAATGGCGGGACTAGAAGGTGAAATTCAAAGCGGTGTACGCATCGGTCATAAACAAGGTGTGTATACGATGCGTTTTAGAAGCCAATTTACCAATCAACGTCTGTTCGGAACCGATCAATTTAGTATCGGTGGACGTTATTCCGTACGTGGCTTCAATGGGGAAGAAACATTACGTGGTGACTCCGGTTACTACATTCAAAATGAATGGGCCTTACCGTTCAGACGACAACGAATAACTCCGTATATAGGTGTAGATATAGGTCATGTATGGGGACCATCCACAGCGACACAAATCGGTAATACATTAGTAGGTGGGGTTATCGGTGTTCGTGGTAATATCGGCGATGCGTTTCGCTATGATGTGTCATGGGGGAAACCAATTAAGAAACCTGACGGATTTGTAACGGATACAAGTGTTTGGGCGTTTAGATCTGCTTACCAATTTTAATCAAGTTTGTGTGTTATCTTTGTGTGTTATCAAATGAGAGACTATAAGGAGAGAATAATGAAAATTAAACAGTATACAGCGACTGCATTGTGTGCAGCCCTATTAGTGACAAATTCCGGATTGTGGATTCCGCTAGCAGTAGCTCAATCTATTGTACCAAATAAAGGTGCAATGGGTCCTAATATGGATGAAGCTCGTAATGGAACTCCAATTGTGAATATTAATAAACCAAATGCTAAGGGCTTATCTCACAATCAGTATGATATGTTTAATGTAGATGACAAAGGGGTTATTCTAAATAACTCAAGGAGACCTGTATCTACAGAACTAGCTGGCTATGTGATGGGTAATCCTAACTTGAGAGGTGCTGCAGCTAAGACGATTTTAAATGAAGTAACTGGAACGGGTGCGACTGCAATGAATGGTGCCTTAGAGGTAGCGGGGCGTAAGGCACATGTTATCATTGCTAATCCAAATGGGATTGCTGTTAATAATGGGACATTTATTAATACTAGTGCAGCTACATTAACAACAGGTAATCCTATTATTACTGATGGAAAAATTTCTGGATATGATGTGAAACAAGGTACTGTGACGGTATCGGGACAAGGGCTCGATACATCGCGTACATCACGTACAGATATTTTGGCGGAAGCGGTACAGCTCAACGGAAAGGTATGGGCTGATGAAAGCCATGTTGTAACTGGTAAAAACACAGTATCTGTCGATGGTGGTGGTAAGGTAACTAATGTTACGAAGACCGGTAACTCAGAGCAAGTAGGTCTGGATGTATCTCAAATCGGTGGTATGTATGCGAATAGTATGTACTTAGTAGGTACTAATGATGGCTTTGGTGTAAATAATAAAGGGATACTTTCGGCGCAAAATAGTATCACTGTTGATAGTAATGGTAAGGTGCAAAATAGCGGTACTGTGGTGTCGCCGGATATGAGTATAAAAGCAAAAGGTTTTACACAAGCCGGTAAAGCTAAATTATATGCTGATTCGGCACGTATTTCGGCAGACTTTTTTACACAAACTGGTAATGCTGTTACGAAAAATGCACCGGTACTCATCGCACGTAATAATTTAGCAGTAGCTACTAATACAATACAGAATACAAATGGTAGTGTACTGAAGTCTGAAGGCGTACTACAACTTGGAAAGACGATGGATTTTAACGGCGTTATATCCGGTAAAATGGATACATTAATTAATGTGGATGCTACTATTGAGGCTGGTCAACATGGTGTGATTCTCGCCAAATCCATTGCTAATAAAAATGGTGGCGTTACGTTGAAACGGGCTACTACAGGAACTACGGAGCATGTTAAAAATGAAGTGGCACCAGCAGGTAGTATCAAGCGGTACCAGCTTTCTGAGGAACGCATTTATGGGCACGATGATCCGATTCCACAAGATAAGGTTGTAGTTCACTCTTCTGAAAATTTACAATTATCTATTAATGGAGAGCATCACGATAGTTGGACTAAATATGAATATGACCGTACACGAGTAAAAGAAGTAGTAGATACCTCTAAACCAGGGCGTATTATTTCGGGTGGTAACTTACAGATTGAAGCGGATGTTCTGACTAATGATGCTAGCCAAATTAGTGCAGCGGGCACTTTGACTGGTAAAATGGGTCATTATGAAGCGCTTAATCCGAAAGGAAAAGAATATATTAGTGAAAATGGAACTGCTACCGGTTATAGTCGCCATAAACAAAAAGGTTGGGACTCTACGAATATTCGCGAGGCAGAGTACCATAATGATGTAGTTCAACCGATAGATGTGCCGGTAGCTGTGTATGGTAGCAATATAGCGAACAGCACAACAGGTGCTACGGTAGATACGTCGGTATTGACGTCTATGAGTCAGTTATCTACCAATCCAAACACATCCTATGCGATGGAAACAGATCCGAATTTTACCAATCGAAGAACCTTTTTATCCTCTGATTATGTTATCAATCGTTTACAACTCAACCCTATGCGTACACAAAAACGATTAGGAGATGGTTATTACGAACAACAATTGGTGATGCAGGCTATTTTACGTCAAACAGGAAAAAGTAGACTACAAGCGGGATTAACAGAGGAGGAGCAGTATCGTAAGTTGATGGATGCAGGCCTCACTATAATGAAGTCTAAGTCTATGGTACTTGGACAAGGATTAACTGAAACGGAACAACAACAGTTAACAGAAGATGTAGTGATGCTTGTTAGTCAATCAGTAGTATTACCAAATGGCAAGACTGAAACTTTACTTGTACCGACATTATATTTGGCACCATCTACACAGCGTGTTGAGGGCGCAGCGAATATGCAGGCTCAATCGATTAATTTACAAGTGGGTACGATGCATAATCGCGGTAGCATAGTGGCGGATGATGCGATAACTGTACATGGTCATATGATACACAATGATAACGGACTGATTAAAGGTCGCACAACAACAGTGGTGGCGGATACCGATGTTCGTAATACACAAGGCACGATAGAAGGGCGTGACCGTACAACTGTATATGCTAAGAATGATGTGATAAATGAGGGCGGTACGATTAAGCAAACCGATGAAAAAGGAAAGCTTGTCGTGGCGGCAGATCGTGATGTTATCAATAACGGCGTCAAGTACGAAGCTAGCAATAGTAAGGTTGTATGGAACAGTGCCAATAGCCGTCGTGAAACGGTAACTGCTGTAGATCAAGGTCAAATTACGGCGAAAGGCGATGCTGTAGTTACAGCAGGTCGTGATGTTGCTATGCAGGGTGGTAAAGTGACTTCCGATAAGGATGTTGCTCTAGTAGCTGGACGTCAGGTAAACATGCAGTCTATGACAGCGAATCATGAATTAGAGGAACATCGCTATGACAAAGGAAAATCCGGTGGCGGTCATTCTCAGACTACAGAAACACATGATTTAGTGAATGAAGCAACCTCTGTAGGCAGCAGTGTGGAAGGTAACAATGTAACTGTGGCTGCTAATGCTGATGTAGCACTTAGTGGTAGTGAAATCCTGGCTGTTGATAAGGCACAGGTGGAAGGTAAGAATGTAAAACTTGATACTGCAGCGGCTACAAGTACTGTTGACCATGTGTATAAGGACAAGAAGAAAAGTTTAGTTAAACGGGAACGTACAGATGCAACCAGTGTGGCACAAGTGACTGCTGTAACAGGTTCTGTTGTGAGTGGTAAAGAAGTTACGATTAAATCTGGTCATGATGTGACGGGACAATCCGCTAAACTGATGGGGGAACAAGGCGTTCAAGTGTCAGCAGCTGGCAAGGTTGAACTCGGTGCGGATAAGAATGTAACGAAAGAAGTGAGTACATATCGTCATAAGACTTCAGGTTTAATGGGAAGTGGTATCGGATTTACTATTGGTACAGAAAAACGAAATATAGATGATACCAATCGTGAAGAGGAAACCGTACGTAATACTATTGCTAGTACGAAGGGCAATGTAAATATTACGGCAAATGATATGGTACATCTTACTAGTGCCGATGTATTAAGTAAAACCGGTACTACAATTGAGGGCGCTGCAGTGACCCTTGATGGTAATACTGATACACAACATATGACACATGATGATCGCTATAAAAAGTCCGGTTTAACAGTGGCATTAGGTGGTGCTATAGCTGATAGTATAACGAATGCAACGCGAACTATTAAACAAGCTGGTGGCCGTGATGATAAACGTTTGGCAGCACTTGAACTTAATGAAGCTCGGAAACAGTTACAAGATGGATATGAAGCTGTAGATAGTGCTTTACATGGAGCTAAAATACGAGATGCAGTGACTGGTAAAGTTGAAAAAGTAAATGGTAAAGCTAAACGAGGTCCTAAAAATATTGATGATGCTGTTAATTTATCTGTATCAATTGGTAGTACATCACAGAAACAAGGTCAAACAGTAGATACTGCGACTTATAAAGGTGGTACTATTATTAGTGACGGCGATGTTCATCTAACGGCTCATGATGCTAAGAAAAATGGTATTACTCTTACTGGTGAAAGCGTATCTGCTCAATCTATTAGTTTGGCTAGCGCTAGCGATATTAATATAGAGGCTGGTAAGAATACAGTAGATGTGAAAAATGACTATAAGAGTTCTGGCTGGAGTGCAGGCGCGAGTATTAGTTTAACTGGTGGTGGACTTCTCGATATTAATGCGAGTGCTCATATGGCACGACAAAATGGAGATACTCATCAAGAAAGCTATGTGCCAACAAAAATAAAAGCTGCTGAACTAGCACAACTTAAAGCAAAACGAGATACGAATATTATTGGCTCTACTGTATCTGGTAAAAAAGTTGAAGTAGATACAGGTCGTGATTTACATATTCAAAGTTTGCAAGATGTAGATAACTTTAAAGAACATAGTAAGTCCGCTGGATTCTCTGTATCCTCGAAACCTAATTTCAAAGATCCAACTGGCAGTATAAATGCTAGTGTAGGACGAATTGATAGCAAATGGAAAAGCGTAACTCAACAAGCTGGTATTCTTGCTGGAGAAGAAGGCTATGACATTAATGTAGGTAACAGTACTACATTAGAAGGTGCTCTAATTAAAAGTAACGCTCCGAAAGCTAAGAATAAATTGACTACAAAATCTCTAGAGATGAAAGATATCCAAAACGAAGCTGAATATACATATAGTAACAATGGTATTGGCTATAACTACTATGGTAGTAAAAAGAAACTCGAAGAGATGAAGACCAATGATAAAAAAGGCTATGATAAAATTTATAACAATATCGGTCTAGTTCCAAACTTAGGTGTAGGCTCTAAAGGTAAAGCAAGCTCTACTACTCAATCTGCTATCTCTGATGGTATACTAACTGTAGATGGTAAAGAAATTGATACTAAGACCATTAATACGAATACCGAAAATACATTGCATCAATTAGATAAGATTTTTGATAAAAAGAAAATTGAAGAACGTCAAGAATTAGCTCGTTTGTTCTCTAAAAATGCATTTGAGCAACTACATAATTGGCAACCAACAACTAAGGATGGCAAAGTCGCTAAGTCCATTGCTCATGGTGTAATAGGTGAGTTGGCAGCTCGTATGGCTGGTAATGCACCGGGTAGTGGTTTTAAAGCTACTATGACGAATGAGATGTTGATTGGTGAAATTAAGAAAGTAGCTAAACATGATCCAGCATTAGTACAATGGTTGAGTGCTGCTGTAGGTGGTGTGGTTAATAAAGTAACTGGCGGATCAGTAAATACTGGTGCAGCAGTGACATCTTATGCCACTAAATGGAATGATGAATCTGGTGTAAAAAGTTCTTTAGAAGAAGCTTATGCTGCTATGGATAGAGATATATTAGATGAAATAAATAAGCAAGAATACGATGACCTTAATTTTTTATCTAAGTCAATAATTAAAGGCTCTCAGATTGGAAAAAGTTCTGATTTGTTAGCTTCTATATTTGGCAAATTCTCTCCTGACTATAGTGTAGCTGTGGCTTTTTACAAACATGCATTACATGGAGATGGGGAGAAACAATATTTTCCGCTAGGTACAGGGGCATCTGAATTAATAAGTAACCACTCTTCATTTATTACAGAAGTGAAAAAACTTAGTTTTGATATGTCGGTTGGTGAAAGTAAAGTACAATACTTTACCATTGAGACAAATACTAATGCTAAAGCTGCATTCGGAAAATTAAAGTTTGGTGTTAGAATGACAAAAGTTTCTGAAGATAAAGTTCATGTGGTTGGGCAAGCAAAAGATATATATAATTTTGAATGGCTTCCTGATTACGATAATAAAATCGGACCTATTCCTCCGGCAGAGCTTTCTACTGAGTATATAAATAAGTTGTGGTCTATAGTGAAAGGTGCATCTAAGGAGAATGCATTAATTGCTGCGGCTAATATTGCATATTTAGAACAGAGAGCTGGAATTATAAAGCCTTTTAAATATGGAATTCAAATTGATACTGTTATTTAAGCTGAAGTGAGAGCATAGTAGAGATGAAATATATATTAATTATTTTAGTAAGTATTTTGAGTTTAGCAGTATGCTCAATAATCTATATTGGTGAATCTAATTCATATAAATATGAACCTCGTTATTTTTTGGGATATTCCAAGGGTGAAAATTATATATTGGATAATAGAACTGGATCCACATTAGAATATAATGGATACTCTTACGAATCACAATTAAACTATCTATATAGTTATGGAAAAACAGGTTTTCTAAAAATTGATTTAAATTTAGATCAAATATACTATTTATTTGATGAGGAAACCGATGAAAATTATAAAAAATATACTTTAAACAACTATTTGATAGAGAAAAAAGAGCTAGAAAAAGAACAGAAACCAATTCACATACATATTCTATCTAGTAAGGCAGACCTAACTTCTGAGGAACAGGATATTTATAATCGGTTGAAAGATAAGAAGATGAGATATCCTAATCGTTCTATTATCGTTAAAGTAAAATAATATGCTTAATATTTTGGTGATTTTGATGCATCGTAAGACAAGCTTATGATGTATTTATTAAGACTTTTCTATACTAATAAATAATTTGATATTAAAGATTATTTTAATGACACCTATACCACCTACAAGGGCTTGGTATAGGTGTCATTTTTATATTACAAACTAATAAAAAATCATTATTACTTAAAATCTAAGCAATTCTATTAAAATCAACAGATTTCTACGTTTTTATGAGTGTTTTACGATAAAATAAAAGGTATGAATACTTCAACAACTAGGTCTATTACCTATAATGGCGACAGAATTGAATATGAGTTAACCATCAAGCGTGTGAAGAACATGAACATGCGCATTACATGGGATGGTGTGATCCATGTGTCGGTGAATGGGTATATGCCGGATTATGTGGTGGACAAGTTTGTCATCGAAAATATGTCCTCCATTGAGCGGGCTCGTTACAAGATTGATGCATTGAATGCCAAGCGGTCATATGGCTCGTCAAAATGGGGATACTCATCAAGAAAGTTATGTACCAACTAAGATTAAAGCGGCTCAATTAGCACAGCTTAAAGCAAAACGTGATACAAATATTATTGGTTCTACTGTATCTGGTAAAAAAGTTGAAGTAGATACAGGCCATAATTTACATATTCAAAGCTTACAAGATGTAGATAACTTTAAAGAACATAGTAAGTCGGCTGGGTTCTCTGTATCCTCGAAACCTAATTTCAAAGATCCAACTGGTAGTATCAATGCTAGTGTAGGTCGAATTGATAGTAAATGGAAGAGTGTAACAGAACAAGCTGGCATTTATGCTGGAGAAGAGGGCTACAACATTAATGTAGGTAATAAGACTACATTAGAGGGGGCTGTTATTAAAAGTGATGCTCCAAAAGCTAAGAATAAACTGACTACTAAATCTCTTGAGATGAAGGATATCCAAAACGAAGCTGAGTATACATATAGCAACAATGGTATTGGTTACAATTATTATGGTAGTAAAAAGAAGCTCGAAGAGATGAAGACCAATGATAAAAAAGGCTATGATAAAATTTATAACAGTATCGGTCTAGTTCCAAACTTAGGTGTAGGCTCTAAAGGTAAAGCAAGCTCTACTACTCAATCTGCTATCTCTGATGGTATACTAACTGTAGATGGTAAAGAAATTGATACTAAGACGATTAATACGAATACCGAAAATACATTGCATCAATTAGATAAGATTTTTGATAAAAAGAAAATTGAAGAACGACAAGAGTTAGCTAGATTATTTGCTAAAAATGCTTTTGAAGAAGTACATCGTTTAAGTGATAAATATCATTGGAAAGAAGGCAGTCCAGAGAAAGTAGCTTTGCATGCTGCAATTGGTGAGATTACTGCGCAATTGGCAGGTAATCCAAATGGTTCTGGTGCTGTAGCGGCAGGGATTAATCAATTAGCTATTAAGAAAATTATTGATAAGGTAGGAAGAGAGCATCCTGACCAAGTGCAAATGTTGAGTACTGTATTAGGGGGCACTCTTAATAGTATAATAGGAAAATCTTATAATGTTGGAGCGACAATGGCTTCGTATGGCTCGAAATGGAATGATTTAGGAGAGGCTCATGAGGGACGCCGACCAGTTGATGTAATAGTTGCAGTAGATTCTTCTGGAATAACAGGACATGTATCAATAATAATTAAGTATGAGAAAGGAGGGGCTGAAGAAGGAAATTATGGCCGTTATGAAGGTGATAAGTTAGTAGATAGTAGTGGCGTAAGTATTGCAGCACCTAATGGATTTGGAACTATATATATAGATCAAAAATATGAATTTAAAAAATCTTCAGATATAAAATACTATTACTTAAATTTAAATGCTGAAGCTGTCCAAAGTGCATTTAATAGAAACTTTAAAAATGCAGAATATGTTTTAGAAAAAAAGGTGAGAATTATCAATTTTATAGAATTCCTGGTCATCCGGATGATTATCAATTGATGAGTCATAATAGTGTAACTGTTTCTGTCGATGCCTTAGTTGACGGGAGCGGAAGTCATCCTACTTTAGATCGATTAAGGGGGGCAATTCTTCCTGCTGCTGTTGGAAATTTATTGGACCAAGATTATGAAAATAATCAGGGTCTTGTTTATAAGGTGGAGTAAATGGGATATAGTCGAAAACATCTTACTTGGTTTTTTGTTATAGTTTGTATATTGGCTTTGGCATATGTATTGAGATTGAAATTTATATCTTATTATGAAGTATGGCGTCCAGATAAAGGTGTAGTTGTAGTTCTCAATGGTTCTAATGCAAACTTTTATAATGCTCAAGATATAAGTAAAAAAATTAATCTTGATTTATCTATGTTAAATATTAATGGCGGGATAATCACGGATGTTTTTTTGGCTAAAGATAGTTTTTTTGTCATTCAGAAAGTACAGAATGGTAAGAACGTTGAGTGGTATTTAACTAATGTTATTGATGATAGGATAGAAAAGACCCTTATTTATATAGGCGAGAAATATCATATTTTTCAGGTTTGGAATAGTAATGAGAGCCTCATTCTAAATACATCTGAAGGTTATTATCGATTGAATTTGAAAAGTGGGAGAATTTTAAAATTAGATAATCTAAATGATTTAAGTTATGAGTCTCTTGTTTATAGTGAATGGCCTGAAGAGGAGTTATTTACTAATCAAAGTTTTGGTATAGATTATTCCAAAAGTGAAATATATAATTTACTATCTAGACGCTTAAAAATCCTTGGTATAGTAGATAATATAGCTATTGTTCAAATTTTACCTAATACATCAAATGATGAGGTTGTTAGTTTAAATGCTTTTTTAGAGAGCTTAAGATTTAATATTAATGCAGCTACTTTTTCAACGTTCTATTTGAACTTAAAAGAAATAAAATTTTTAAAATTTGATTTATGTGCTGACGATAATCATAAGTGGTATATGAATATTAAATATCTAAATACTGATTATAATGAAAAAATATTAACTAACTTTCAAACTATAATTAATCATCAAGATAATATACTTTTAAAGTAATATAATTAAAATTTGATATTTTAATATTTACTTATAGAGATATCTTTTAGAAGGGGCATATTGAGTGAGTATTTATTTTATTAAGTTTTATAGTAATAAAGTAATGGAAAAACTTTGAAATTACACTTAGATATTATTAATGCATGAGTATTGTAAATAAGGAGAAATAATACTTTTAAAATTTTGAATGCTACAAATTAATAATTAATGTGTAATTATAATGTTGTTTTTTTAATAACAGATAGTTGAGTTTTACCAAGCAACTATCTGTTATTTTTTTATTGTTGCTTATATCGAATAATTCCTATTAAAATTACCAGAATTTTACGATTTTATGAGTGTTTTATGATAAAATAAAAGGTATGAATACTTCAACAACTAGGTCTATTACCTATAATGGCGACAGAATTGAATATGAGTTAACCATCAAGCGTGTGAAGAACATGAATATGCGCATTACAAAGGATGGTGTGATCCATGTGTCGGCGAATGCGTATGTGCCGGATTATAGAGTGGACAAGTTTGTCATCGAGAATATGCCCTTTATTGAGCGGGCTCGTTACAAGATTGATGCATTGAATGCTAAGCGCGTTGATGCGTTACAGTATGTGAATGGTGAAAGCTTATCCATCCTCGGCATTCCAGTTACGTTGCGCTTAGTTGAGCAGGATGGAAAGCCTCATATCGGCTTTGACGGAAAAGCCATTCTTACCATGGTTGTACCTCAGGATACGACATTTGAAGCTAAACATAAATTAATGCAGAGTTACTGGCGTAATTTAGGGGAGAAGGTCTTTGTCCATTGGGCAAAGGTCGTGTATCAGCGCTTTCACAAGCAAGGTATTGATGTGCCTATGCCAATCATAAAACAGCAGCGAATGAAGAGTCGTTGGGGCTCTTGTACGCCTGCAAAGCAGCTCGTCAAGATGAACACCCGTTTGTTAGAGGGACCACAGGCGTATATTGAGTACGTTATGGTTCATGAGTTTGCTCATTTTAAATATTTAGACCATTCCAAGAACTTTCACAATCTCGTGGCACAGTTTTTGCCAGATTGGAAGGCTCGTAAGAAGTCCTTGAACGTGTATTTTGCTCATCGCCCTTAAAGGAGGTGTACCATGCAGCCATTTGTACATTTACATAGTCATACAGAGTTTAGTTTGCTGGACGGCATCAGTCGTTTGCCTGACATGGTACGTCGTGCGAAGGAGTTAAATCAGCCGGCCCTTGCCATTACAGATCACGGCAATATGTACGCAGCCATTTATTTTTACAAAGAATGTATGGCCCAAGGCGTTAAGCCTATTATCGGTTGTGAAGTATATGTAACGGAAAATAATCGATTCGATCGTCCAGAAGGTCGCAGTCGTGAAAGACTAAAACATCTTATCCTTTTGGCTGAGACCATGGAAGGGTATCGTAATCTTGTTAAAATCGTATCGAAAGCATCTACAGAAGGTATGTTATATCGCCCACGTGCAGACCGCGATCTATTGCGTCAATATAGCAAGGGGATTATTGCCCTCAGTGCTTGTATTCAAGGAGAAATCCCTCAGTATATCTTGCAAGATAATATGGAGGGCGCGAAGCGTTCCATCGAATGGTATATTGAGACGTACGGGAAAGATAATTTCTTCTTGGAAATCCAAAATCACGGGTTACCAGAAGAAGCAAAGGCACAAGAGGAGCTCATCAAGCTCAGCAAGGAATACGGTCTTGGCATCGTAGCGTCTAATGATTTCCATTATGTTTTAAAAGAGGATGCAGACGCTCAGGATATTAAGGTTTGTATTTCTACAGGTCGTCGCCGTGCTGAGGTAGACCGCTTAAAATTCCCGAATGATGAGTTCTATCTCAAGTCTGGGGATGAAATGGCAGAGCTATTTGGACATATTCCGGGGGCCATTGAAAACACCTTAAAAATTGCTGAGCGCTGTAACGTAGAATTCAACTTCGACGAACATCACTTGCCACACTTTGATGTGCCCGAAGGGGAAACGTCTAAAACGTATTTACGTAAGGTTTGTGAACGAGAAATTCCACGCCTTTATGGTGAAACGTCTGAAGAGTTACAAAAGCGTCTCGACTACGAGTTAGATGTTATCGGTACGATGGGTTTTGAGGATTACTTCCTCATCGTGTGGGATTATGTGCGGTATGCCCGTGAGCACGATATCTTAGTAGGACCAGGCCGTGGTTCTGCGGCAGGTTCTGTAGTAGCGTACCTTTTAGGTATTACAGGTCTCGATCCACTAAAATACGATTTGCTCTTTGAACGATTCTTGAATCCAGAACGGGTAAGCATGCCCGATATTGATATTGACTTCTGCTATGAAAAGCGTGGTCAAGCCATCGAATATGTGACGAGAAAATACGGTCAAGCTCGTGTATCCCAGATTATTACGTTCGGTACAGAGGCAGCGCGTGCTGTAATTCGTGACGTAGGTCGCGTGCTCGACTTACCACTAGCCGAAGTAAACCGCATCGCTAAGATGATTCCCAACGAACTGGGGATTACCTTAGATAAGGCTCTACAAGGCAAAGAGTTAAAAGCTTTATACGAAGCCGATCCAAATGTTAAAGAGTTATTTGATTTTGGTAAAAAGCTAGAAGGCATAGCGCGAAATTCGTCCACTCATGCGGCGGGCGTTGTAATTTCTGCAGATCCTTTAGATGACCATGTACCGGTACAAAATGCCAACGATGAAGGCTTTGTAACGCAGTACGATAAGGACAATATCGAGGAGTTAGGCCTCTTAAAGATGGATTTCTTGGGTCTCCGTACCTTGACGGTTATGGGGGATGCCTTAAAGCTCATTAAGGCTAACCGTGGTATCGACCTCGACTTAGATGCTATCCCGCTCGATGATAAGGCGGCTTGCGACCTCCTCACAAAGGGCGACACTTCTGGTGTATTCCAGCTCGAATCGGAAGGTATTACGAAGCTTGTTATGGACCTTAAGCCTGAGCATTTTGAAGACTTAATTCCATTGGTAGCCTTGTATCGTCCAGGCCCACTAGGCTCTGGGATGGTGGCGGACTTTATTGACCGCCGTCACGGTAAAAAAGAGGTTACCTATTTACATCCAATTTTAGAACCGATTTTAAAAGATACCTTTGGTGTAATCTTATACCAAGAACAGGTTATGCAGATTGCCTCCGCCATGGGGGGATTCTCCCTTGGTCAAGCGGATTTGATGCGCCGTGCCATGGGTAAGAAAAAGGAATCTGTTCTAAAGGCGCAGCGGGAGTCCTTTATTCAAGGCTCCGTTAAAAACGGTATTGATGAATCCGTGGCGAATGAAGTATTTGATTTGCTCGTATACTTCGCCGGCTACGGCTTTAATAAATCACATAGTGCGGCGTATGCGTATATCGCGTACCAAACAGCGTACTTGAAAGCCCACTATTTCCCTGAATTTATGGCGGCTACCATGACGAGCTTTATGCAAAACATGCAAAAGTTGACGTATTACATCAACTCCTGTAAGAAGCATAATGTTAAGGTTCTAGGCCCAGATATTAATTATTCTGAACGCAGCTTTGCCGTACAAGACGACGCTATTCGCTTTGGTCTTGGCGGTATCAAGAACGTAGGGGATAATGCTATCGATCGCTTGATTCGTGAGCGCAATGAGCATGGTCTCTATACGGATATCGTGGACTTCTGCAAACGGGTGGACAATAAGGTTGTTAATAAACGACTTCTTGAAAGTCTCATTCGCTGCGGCTCTATGGATGGCTTCAAGGAAAATCGTAACCAATTGTTGCACATGTATGAAAGCGCACAAGCCGTTGGTGCTAAAGAGCAAAAGGATGCCGCTATGGGCACTATGAACCTCTTTGGCGATATGGAAGAAGCTGTCGATTTTATCCCTGTTCCTAATGTGGAGGATTTATCGGAAGACGATAAATTAAAGGATGAAAAGGAATACACTGGCTTTTATATTACAGGTCATCCATTGCAAGGTTATGCGAAGGAATTAGAAGGTCTCTTTGAACTGGGCGCTCTCGCAGAAAATCCAGAGCAATACGATGGTCAAACCATTACCTTTGGCGGTCTTATCGAAAATAAATCGGACCGCATGACAAAGCGCAATGAGGTTATGTCCATTCTTCGCATCGAAGATTATTCTGGTGCGGCTAATGTAGTGGCATTCCCTAAGGTCTTTAGTCAAAGTCAACAATTCCTTGCGGTCGATATGATTGTTAAGGTAAAAGGTCGAGTTGATGCGGATGAAAAGGGTGTGCAAATCATTGCAGATCGTATTACGCCATTAAAGGTAAACTATAGTCAGGCAAAACAGGTGGCAATCCACATTTATAGCCAATATGATACACCAGAAAATAGCGAAGTCTTAAAACGCGTGTTGACTAGCACTGCTGGCTCCGTGCCAACATCGCTATACTTACACCGTCAACGAAAACGGATTAAT
Source organism: Veillonella parvula DSM 2008 (assembly GCF_000024945.1). Taxonomy (NCBI): domain Bacteria; kingdom Bacillati; phylum Bacillota; class Negativicutes; order Veillonellales; family Veillonellaceae; genus Veillonella; species Veillonella parvula. The sequence goes on along the minus strand of NC_013520.1, from coordinate 1,620,085 downwards.
TTACCACCAAATATGTGCTTTGACCCTAGTGATGAATCCATCAAGGCTATTGAAGCTATTCTAGGCGAAGGCTCCGTAGAGGTGCAGTAAACATATAAAGTTAACGCAAGTATGTGTGACATGTAATGAGCATATATAGGTGCAACATGTAATAAGCATATACTTGATACAATAAGTATATAAATGGTGTAGAGAAACATATGTTGCGTGAGGCACAGATAGCTTTCACCAACATTGATATAATAAGAAATGAACTATCCTATCTAGGGATTGCTTTCATAGGAGGGATTATGAAACGTACAAAAATTGTATGTACTGTAGGTCCAGGAACGGATAAATTTGGCATCTTAGAAGATATGATGCGGGCGGGCATGAACGTAGCTCGTTTTAACTTTTCCCACGGATCCCATGAAGAGCAAGCAGAACGCATGCAAATGGTGCGCGATGCGGCGATGATTGTGAATAAACCAATCGCATTAATGCTCGATACAAAAGGTCCAGAGGTACGTCTTGGTCTATTTAAAAAGGGCAAGGTATTTCTCGAAGCCGGTCAACAATTTACGTTGACTACAGATGATGTGGAAGGTACAAAAGAGCTTAGCTCCGTGAACTACAAAGGTCTTACAGGCGATGTGTCCGTAGGGGATAAAGTCCTCTTGGCTGATGGGCTTGTAACACTTATTATTGATGCTATCGAAGGTAATAATATCGTTACAACTGTTCAAAACAGCGGGGAAATCGGTAACCGCAAGCGTGTAGCCGTACCAGGCGTAGCCCTAAGCTTGCCACCCGTATCTGAACAGGATGAAGCAGACTTGCGCTTTGGTTGTCAACAAGGGGTAGACTTTGTGGCCGCATCCTTTATGCAACGCGGTAAAGACATTGTAGCTATTCGCCGTATTCTTGAGTCTGAGAAAAAAGATATCAAGATTATCGCAAAAATTGAAAATGCAGAAGGCGTTAAAAATATTGATGAAATCTTGGAAGTAGCTGACGGTCTCATGGTTGCTCGTGGCGATCTCGGCGTAGAAATTCCTGCAGAAGAGGTGCCAGTACTTCAAAAGATGATGATTGAAAAATGTAATGACTTGGGGAAACCCGTTATTACGGCGACACAAATGCTCGAGTCTATGATTCAAAACCCACGTCCTACACGTGCGGAAGCAAGTGACGTAGCCAACGCCATTTTGGATGGTACTGATGCGATTATGTTGTCTGGTGAAACAGCCAATGGTTCCTATCCTGTAGAAGCTGTTGCGACCATGACTCGTATTGCAGAGGTAACGGAGAAGGCTGCTATTTACGATAGTTATAGTCGCGCTCGTGAGGATGAAGAAATGACTACCACAAGCGCTGTATGCTTGGCTAGCGTGCGCGTAGCTCAAAACCTCGGGGCCACAGCTATTTTGACATGTACTGAATCTGGTCACACCGCACTTAGTGTGGCTCGTCATCGTCCAGATTGTAAAATCATCGCTGTCACACCTCACGAGGAAACTATCCGTCGCATGCAATTATGCTGGGGTGTAGAGGCTATCAAGGGACATGAAATCATCAACTCCGATGAAATGGTTAAACAAGCTATTACCGGTGCTCTCGGCACTGGCGCCATCGAGTCTGGTGACCTCGTAGTTGTTACCGCTGGGGTACCATCTGGTGCAACAGGTACGACCAATATGATTCGCGTTCACATTGCAGGTCGAGTACTCTTGTCTGGTAATGGTATATTACGTAAATCCGTTACAGGTAATGTGTATATTGCTGCTAATCATAAGGGCAATTATGAAAGCTTCAAAGACGGCGATGTCCTCGTGGTAGGTACAATGGAGCCTGAATTGATGGCCATTGCCAAACGCGCTGGCGGTATCATCGCAGTGGAAGATGGTTATACATCGGACAGTGCTATCGCGGGCATTACGTATGGTATTCCTGTTATCTTAGGCGCTAAAAATGCCCACGAAGTGCTCCTCGAAGGTCAAGAAGTGACTATCGATGGAGAACGTGGTAAGGTATTTGCGGGCATTGCCAATGCTCGATAATCGCTATGAGTGATAATTAAATAAGGAGGGATAGTATGAATCCATATAATGTAACAGGACCTACTGCAGCTGAGGTTGCACAGGTTGAAAGTATCGTATCCCAACGATTAAAAGGCTCTTTCTTGTGGATGGTTGTAGGCTTACTTACAACTATTGGTGTTGGCTTTGCTGCATTAGTGAATCCAAATTGGTTACGCTTTGCGTATCAAAACTTTAATATTATTTTATTAGTAGAGCTTGGTGTGGTATTTCTTTTTAGTGCTCGTGCATATTCTGCTAATGTAATGACGTTACGTGGTATGTTCTTCCTCTATAGTGCTTTGAATGGCCTCACATTGACCTTGGTATCCTTGCGATACAATGTGTTTGATGTTGTTATTCCGGCGTTAATAGGTACTCTTGCTTTCTTCATTGGCTTTGCAGTGGTAGGGGCTACAACTAAGCGTAATTTATCATCCCTTACACCATATGTGATGGCGGCATTGTTCGGCATGATCATCGTATCCTTGGTGATGATGGGGGCCCGCTTCTTTAACTGGACTGTACTCAGTGGCTTTAGTGATACTGTTAGTTTAGTTCTAGGTTATGTAGGTGTTGTAGTATTCTCTATCTTTACAGCTATCGATGTGAACCGCATTAAAAATAATGTGACACAAGTGGCGCTCATGGAGGATGAAACAATTTTAGACCGCATTGAAATCACTGGTGCTTTGAGCCTTTATTTAGATTTCATTAACTTATTCTTATCCTTATTACGCATCTTTGGTAATAAGCGATAACAAAGGAGTTTGTATGGACGATAGAGAATGGCAAACCTTTGTTACTGTTGTGGATGAAGGCAATATTACAAGGGCTGCAGAAAAATTATTTTTATCGCAACCAGCATTGAGCTATCGGTTGCGTCATATAGAAAAAGCCTTGGGCCATTCTCTGTTGTTGCGGACTGCTGAAGGGATTGCCCTCACGGCACAAGGCGAAATTTTTTATGATTACTGCAAGCGAATGATGCAAGAACAAGAGGCTTTGGAGAATGCTATGAATTCCGCTTCTGGCAAGATTCAAGGGACCTTGAAAATCGCGTCATCTATTAACTTTGCAGACTATGAACTACCGGCTTTATTGAGATCTTTCCGGGAACAATATCCTGATGTTCACATTCAAGTGAAGACTGCTTTCAGTCATCAAGTTGTAAAGATGTTTAATACCGGTGACTGTATGGTCGCCTTTGCTCGTGGTGGTTATGACGTGTCTGGCAAGTCTGAATTGTTACTAGCAGAACCATATTGTTTAGTATATAAAGAATTAGTGCCACCTGAATCCTTGGTAAAAGTACCATTCATTAATTATCAAACAGATGCATCGGTGGCAAATATTATCGAAACTTGGTGTGCAGAACATTTTGATGAGCCTCCAAGTGTGGCGATGGATGTAAACTCTATGAGTACTTGTCGCCATTTTGTTCGTGCTGGCCTTGGTTGGTCTATCTTGACCTATATGGGACTTGGATCCTGTAAGGATAAAGATATCTATGTGAGTCCATTGCGTAGCAAAAATGGTGAATATATCACCCGTGATACTAATATGGTGTACACAAAAGATGCGGAAAACTTGGTTGTGGTAAAAACATTTATCGAATATGTTCGCAATTACTACAAAGAACATACCGTGGTGGATGACAGTATATTTAGAGAATATAAAGCATAGGATGTATTATAATAGAGTATATCTATGAGATTTTCTAACTGTTTATCCATGCTGTTTCAGTATTGGACTTTTTCGATATAATAACTCATAATATAGATTAAGAGCAATATAGTACCATGTAAGTGCATGTATATCCCCTTTGGGGAGGTATACATGCATTTTTTTCATTTGGGACTATAATTCTATGCTTAAAATGCATAAAAAGTATGATTAGTAGATATAAAAGTTTTTATAACCCCTATAAAGGTAATCTATTTTTCATATTACTTTTAAACATTTATAATGAGGGTAGACTTAATCAATGTAATCGACGTCGCGAGCGGTTATGTTGTTAAAGACTAGATGATTTTATGTATGCCTAAGTTAGTTAAGAAAGGGAAAGACACACATGAAAGACAAATTATGGCGCATTGGCCTTATGGTTGCCATCGTCGCATTTATGTGGTTCGGTGGCACACCTGAAGGCCTCAAACCAGAAGTATGGAAATTATTTGGTATTTATTTAGCTACTATCGTGGGATTGGTATTAAAACCATTCCCAGTTCCTATTACAGTATTATTAGGTGTTGCTACATCTTCTGTTTTATTGAACAATACAAAAGACGTATTGGTTGGTTACAGTAATACAGCATTGTGGTTGATCTTCGCAGCCTTCGCTTTATCCGTTGCATTCGGTAAAACTGGCCTTGGTCACCGCATTGCGTACTACTTGGTTCGCGCTTTTGGTAGTACAACACTTCGTCTTGGTTATGTAACTGCATTCCTTGATATGATCTTATCTCCTGCAACACCATCCAACACAGCTCGTGCGGCAGGTATCGTATATCCAATCAACTTGTCCATCGCTGAAGCAGTTGGTTCTTACCCAGGTGAGACTGCTAAAAAAGCAGGTGCTTACCTATTACAGAATGGTTACTTTGCAACTAAAGTAACATCCTTCTTCTTTGCGACAGCAATGGCGCCAAACTTATTGGCTTTAGACTTCATTACTAAATTGACTGGTGTAACTTTAAACTGGGCTCAATGGGCATTAGCTATGTTCGTACCTGGTTTCATCATGTTAATGCTTATCCCACTTATTGGCTACATGTATGAACGTCCAAGTGTAAAAGACATCGACAACAAGAAAATTGCTGCTGACGGTTTGGCGGAATTAGGACCTATGAAAGCGTCCGAAAAAGGTCTTATCGCTATCGCACTTCTTGCAATCGTAGGCTGGATTCTTCCTACTTTTGATGTTACTCTTAATGCAACAGCAGTTGCTATCGTAGCGATGCTTGCTACATTCGTATTTGGTATTATTACTTGGGATGATTTGCTCAAAACTAAAGCTGCTTGGAACACATTGATTTGGTTTGGTGGTATCTTGGGCTTATCCTCTGCATTGACTAAAGGTAAATTCTTCGAATGGTTGGCTAAATACTTAGAAACTCACATGAACTTCGGTTTAGATCCATTCATGATGCTTATCCTTATCTCCATTGTTTCCGTTGCGGTTCGTTACTTCTTCGCATCTGGTACTGCATACATCTCCGCGATGCTTCCAGTATTCTTGATTTTAGGTGTTAACGCAGGCGTGGATCCTACATTACTTGCTTTCATCTTGATCGGCACAAACTCCTATGGTGGTTCCGTAACTCACTACGGTGCTGCTCCTGGTCCAATCATCTTCTCCGCTGGTTACAACAACGTAAAAGATTGGTGGACAGTTGGTTTGATTTCCGCTTTAGTATGTTTAGTATTGAACTACGTAATCGGTATCCCTTGGTGGAAAATCACTGGTTTCATGTAATATGAAGCTTTCACTATGGAGTGTTAGAATTTAATTGTTAGTATTCAATGTCTGTACTGGGCTCTCGCGACGAGCCTGTACAGACTTGAACTTTATATATGTTTCACAACGAAAGGATGCAACATGGCACAATTAGTAAAAGCTGCGCAAGCTGGCTTCGACGAAAAAAATGATGCATTAGTAACGGTTGAACCGATTGCTAGCGGTATCGAAATTGAATTAACATCCAAAGTTATCCGCCAATACGGCGACCAAATTAAATCCGTTATCTTGAACACAGTGAAAGAAGCTGGTTATGATGGCGTAAAAGTAATCGTACAAGATAAAAATGCTTGGGATTACACAATTAAAGCTCGCGTATTAGGTGCATTGGAAAGGGGGAGCAAAGCATAATGGCTAACGATAAAACATTCCCAGAAGTTAAAACAAACCCATTAACAGAGGCTGCTAAAAAACGTTTGTCTCGTTCCATGATGTTCGTACCAGGTAATACACCTAAAATGATTAACAGTGCAGATATTCACGGTGCTGACTCCATCATGATCGATATCGAAGATTCCGTGCCAATTACAGAAAAAGACACAGCTCGTCTTTTAACTGCAGAAGCATTGAAATCCCGTAAATTCCGTGCAGAAACAGTTGTTCGTATCAACCATCCTACACAAACTCCTTATGGCTATGACGATCTTGATGTCATCGTTCCAGCTAAACCTGATATGATTCGTTTACCTAAAACTGAAGATGTTTCTGAAGTTGAAATCGTAGCGAAGAAAATTGAAGAAGTAGAAAAAGCTAACGGCTGGCCAGAAGGTACAATCAATATTATCGTAGCTATCGAATCCGTTCGTGGCTTATACAATGTTCGTGAAATCTGCCACGGCCCTCGCGTAGTTGCTATCGCTCTTGGCGCTGAAGACTATCGTGCAGACCTTCGCACAGGTAAACATAAACCAGCTGTTGAATTGTTGTTCGCTCGTCAAACAATCCTTCATGCAGCACGCGAAGCAGGTATCCGCGTAATCGATACTGTATTCTCCGATGTGAAAGACCCTCAAGGCTTCCGCGAAGAAGTTGAATTTATTAAAGCTTTGGGGTATGATGGCAAATCTTGTATCCACCCAAGCCAAATCAAAATTATCCACGAAGTATTCACTCCTGACGAAAAAGAAATCGCTCATTCCGTTAAGGTATTGAACAGCTATGCAGATGCATTGCGCAACAATAAAGGCGTAATCTCCGTAGATGGTAAAATGATCGATGGTCCTATCGTAGTTCGTGCACAACGCGTAGTTGATAAAGCGCGTGCAGCAGGCATTAAAGTTGAATTAGAGGAAGGAGCAGAATACGATGTTAAATAAAGTAGGTCGCGATATCCCAACAAATATCCCAGCACTAGAAGGTCGCGAAGTATATCAAGGTGAATTCGCAATCGAACCTAAAGCTCATCGCGCAGGTAAACCTGTACACATGAGCCGTGTTGGTACAAATAAAGTACTTGCTTCTATCGATGAAGCAATCGAAAAAGCTGGCGTAAAAGATGGTATGACATTGTCCTTCCATCATCATTTGCGCAATGGCGACTATGTAATGAAAATGGTTATGGAACGCGTACAAGCAAAAGGGATTAAAGACATTACTATCGCGTCTTCTTCCTTGTCCCCATGCCATGAGTTCTTGGTAGAAATGATTCAAGACGGCACTGTAACAGCTATTGAAACATCTGGCTTGCGCGATCGTCTTGGTAAATTCTTAACTCAAAACCCAGGAGTATTGAAACGCCCTGTAGTGATTCGTTCTCATGGTGGTCGTGCTCGTGCTATCGAATCTGGTGAAGTTCATATCGACGTAGCTTTTATGGGTGCTCCTACAGCTGACCCACGTGGCAATGCTACTGGTCGTATGGGTAAATCCGCATGTGGTGCTCTTGGCTATGCTAAAGTTGACTCCCACTATGCAGACACAACTGTTATCATCACTGATAACTTAGTTGACTATGTACACAACTATGCAATTCCTCAAACTGACGTAGATTATGTTGTTGAGGTTGAAAGCATTGGTGATCCAGAAGGTATCGCTTCTGGTGCAGTAGGTTTCACTAAAAACCCTATCCAAATCAAAATTGCTGAACTAGCTGGTGAATTCCTTGACCAAGCTGGCATCATCAAAGACGGTTTCGTATTCCAATTGGGCGCTGGTGGTGCTCCATTGACTGTAGCGAAATTCATCGCTGAAAAACTTCGCAAACGCGGTGAAGTAGGTGGATTTGCTATTGGTGGCGCTACTGGTATCTTGACCGGTATGCTTGAAGAAGGCTTGATTCGTGCTATTTACGATACTCAAACATTCGATACTACTGCAGCTGCATCTTTGGATAAAAACCCTGCACATATCGAAATGTCCGCTTCCATGTACGCTAACCCATGGACTGACTGCACTACAAACTACCTAGACGTAGTATTCCTTGGTGCTACTGAAATCGACCTTGATTTCAACGTAAACGTAATGACTGACTCTAACGGTGTATTGATGGGCGCTTCTGGCGGTCACTCCGATACAGCAGCAGGTGCTAAATGTACAGTTATTACTTGCCCATTGATCCGCGGTCGTTTGCCAATGATCCGTGACAAAGTAGCAACTGTAATTACACCAGGCTCTTCCGTTGACGTTCTCGTTACTGAATACGGTATCGCCATCAACCCAGCTCGCACTGATTTGATTGAACGCTTCAAAGATAGCAACTTGCCTATCTACACAATTGAAGAATTACAACAATTAGCATTCGACTTAGTAGGTAAACCAGTAGACATTCCTGTGTCTGACAAAGACGAAGATATCGTGGCAATCGTAGAATACCGCGATGGTTCCATCCTTGACGTGGTTCGCAAACCTCTATAATTGAGTAGTGCTGAGAGCCCGGGGGAATCTGTAACAGTTTCGCCATCGGTTCATCATCCTATGCTGATTAGATAATATAAAGACCCTCTCCATAGTTCTCGGACTTATGGAGAGGGTTTTGCATTTTTATGAAGTGTAGAGCCGTAGGGAGGATAGAGAGATCTTTACATATTAAATATGATGACATGAGTGAAAATTTGGACATTCATAAAGTTATAATATCTATATAAAAGAATGTGATTATATATCAGGGGGATATTTATGTATCAATATAGGGCTAATGTAGAATTTGATATAGATGGATTAAAGGACTTTTATATAGATGACTTAATGGAGCAAGAATTAAATATTTACCTAATGGTTGAATGTTGGACTCGAGATTATATTGATATTAATGATATGTATATTAGAATGGTTGAAGATGGACATGAAATACTAGAATGGGAATCTTTTCTTCCGAGTGAATTATCATATCGTAGTTTATTTGTGGCTAGCAATTATAAACTTGGATATAAAAATCAGTGTATTGATTATTTATATGCAAGATTTAAACAAGTTGTTAAGGGTGAACTTATAAGAAATTCTTTGATAGATAGATTAGAAATTGAACGAGTATATCTATTACAAAACTCTATGCAAATTCTATTAAATTGTAATTTTAACATTGATTTTGAGAAGTTTGTAAAACGATGGATGGCGATTTGTAGTACTGAATATCATCCTGTATACTATAAATTAAAAGGTAATGTATTTATTGTATGAAGTTTGTATTATTTAATTTGGAGGTTGACACAATGGGGTCTGTATGGAGATTACAAACAAGAACAGATAGTAGTAGTGGAGAAAAAATTTCAAAGTATTGTTTAGATAATGATGTTGCCGCTTTAGGATGGAGTATTAAGGATGACCATATAAAGCACTATAATCCTGAGGCTATAATTGAAATACAAGAAAAACGTAATCAAATAGAAAATATAGATCAGTATTATGATGTTATTAGAACGTATGGTTTATATGGGATGAATCAAAAAAAACGTTTAGTCGCTGTTGATATGTTGAGTGAAGTCGAAAAGGGTGACTATATTTGGATGCGCGATAATGGTATTTATTATCTAGGACGTGTGAACGAAGATTCTAATTTTACTTATAATTGTGACAAGGATGCATTAGATTTTGATGCAGCTAATCAAATTACAGGAATTAAGTGGGAACGGATTGGTGATGAAAGTCAGGTGCCAGGAGCAGTAGCAACAGCTTTTATTCGCGGTCGAACTATACAACGCATAAATAAAGACTATATGTTTGAATATGCTGAATATGCATTTTGGGGAAAACCTTTGGTATTAGAGAAGTCAAATGAAGAATTTTTACAACAATTGTTTTATGATTGTTTATCACCAAATGATTGTGAAGATTTAGTTTGTCTATATTTATATGATCGTAAAGGTTATGTGACAATCCCATCTACGAATAAAATTGCAACTGAGCTATATGAATGTGTATTAGTAAATCCAGAAAATGGGATGCTTGCATATCCTCAGGTAAAAAAAGGGAGTGTTCCCTTAGATTTTAATAATTATGTTGATTTGGTAGATGACCAAAAGCGAAAAAAAGAAGTATATCTATTTACATCAGAAGGTATAGTAAATAAATCAAACGTTCAAAGTGATTTGATTCATATTATTACTCCAAATGACTTATACCGATGGGTAAAGGCTAAGATGGAAAGTGAAAATTATTTAATTCCTGAAGGTATTGTAAAATGGTATAAATTAATACACTCATCAGAATAATAGTTAAAAATTAGGAGAGCGCATATGAGCCAAGTTTTTAAACAAGATTTAACAGATACTTCAGTCCGACCAGGTGGTATTTTTTTCGTTGAGTTATTAATGCCGAAGCAGTGTGATATGCCTGATCGGGATACAATGATAGAGATATTTACGAAGCATCTAGGACCTGTTGATTGTTTTGATCACCGTCGTGAGTCTGCTGGTTTTGCTCCTCAGAATTATAAGGTGCATTACGAGGATACTGATGCAGATATTTCACCGACGTTAATGGTGACGGATTGTGAGAAAATCGATAAGCCTGTATTAGATGATTTTGAACGTAGTCAGGTGTGGGATTGTCCCAATGTGGATGAGTTGTTGACAGAGTGTCAATACAGGGTGTTTGCTACGGATATGTTAGCCTCTGGTTTAGAGGCTAAAGAACGGGCCGATATGCTAGTGAAATATGTAGATGCACTGTTGGAGCTATATCCATCTTGTAAAGCTGTTGTATTTGGTCCATCTCGTAAGTTCTTAAGTCGTGAATCGATTGAAAATCATTCAGATAAAGCGGTAACTCGTTTTATTTATTATGCTGTAAATGTACGTTATTTTAGTATTCAAGGTACCAATGATATGATGGTAGATTCTGTGGGTATGAGTACATTATTTTTACCTGATTTACAGTATCACTTTCACGGTGTAGATCCTAATCATGTAGTATTTCATGCTTATAATGTGTTGAATTATATTTTCGAACATGATAATATAATAGGTGATGGGGGAACCATTGCGGGGTTACAAAATGGCGAGATGAATCAGGATATTCAGTGGAAAGTACAATATGAGGATTCTCTAAGTCACCCGGTTCGAGAGGTTCTAGATATTAATATGGGAGAATATGAATCGGGCACTCGCTAGTTGTTAATCAATGAAAGGTGTGAGCATTATGAGTGATCAACGTGTTTTTGATATGGAACTCGTGAAAGTTGAAAGTTTGGAGAAAGCTGTTAAGACACCATTTTATCAAACTGATTCCACAGGTGGCTCAATATGGGTTATTAAAGCTGGTCAAACCTTACCAAAGCATTACCATCATAACTCTGATGATATATGGGTTATATTGCAAGGCAAGGGGGTATTTTATCCAACGCCGGATACGGAGGTGCCTTTTACAAAGGGGCAAGTTATAGTATCTAAAAAGGGTGAATGTCATGGTGCAAAAAATACTGGAACAGAAGATGTCATCTTTGTGAGTATCGTCGCTCCTGTGCCTGCTGATTATGATCCTGTTAGTACTAATTAATATGAAAGCACTTTATAGTATTTTGTTATCTTATAATAGAGACAGATTTATACTATAAAGTGCTTTTTTATTTTATATAGTCATTTCTAGCGAATATACCTTTTCTATTTTTATATGCTATTATTTTGATTTCACTATTCCTATTTGATATTTCTATATTTTATATAGTTCCATTGACAGAGGACGTTTGTTCTTTTAAGATGGTAAAGTATGTAATATTTTAATAAGCAGAAAGGAATTATATGAACTCATCTACACTAGAGCCTCAAAGTGGGGACATCAATTTCAAAGATTTTACGAAACGTCGTATGCTTCACGTAGTCTTACCATTGTTTATTGTTTCTATTATTGCCTTCTTAGATCGTGTTAATATTGCTTATGCAGGCTTGACTATGAAGGAGAATTTACCGTGGTTGACGCCAGAAGTATTTGGTATGGGGGCAGGCATTTTCTTTATTGGTTATGTTTTGTTTGAAGTGCCTGCATCTTTAATTGCAGCTCGTTGTAATGCTATGCATTGGGTGGCGCGTATCATGTTTAGTTGGGGTCTCGTATGTATTCTTATGACGACGATGACCACTGAGTTGGAATTTTATGTTTATCGATTTTTACTTGGTCTATGTGAGGCTTCTTTATATCCTGTAATTTATTCATTACTTATTCCAAATTGGTTCTTGCCAAAGGAGCGTGCGAAGGCGATCTCTTTGATGTTGACGTCTTTATTGTTCTCTAACATCATTGGTGGGCCATTGGCAGGTATTTTATTGGATACAACGTTCTTTGGTCTACATGGTTGGCGTACACTCTTTATCGTTGAAGCTATTCCTGCTGTGATCTTTGCGTTCATTTTCGCATTCTGGATGAAAGAGCGTCCTGAACATGCATCTTGGGTAACTGATGTAGAAAAGGTATATATTAAAGCCGAGCTTGAAAAAGAAGAGCAACAAAAGCAAGCGGTAAAGAAATATACTACTTGGCAAGCGTTGAAAGACCCAAAAGTATTGCGCCTAGCGTTAATCTATTTCTTGTGGGTTATTGGTTTCTGGGGCTTTAGTTTTTGGATGCCTCAAGTTCTTAAAAGCTTATCTGGATGGCCACCAAGTGTGGTAGCGTGGTCTATTGCTATTCCAATGACAGCAGCCTTACTTGTACAAATATACTGTGGTTACTCTTCTGAAAAGCGCAATGAAAAACGTTGGCACGTTGCTACTACATTGTTCATTGGTACTATTGGTTTCTTAGCAACACCACACAGTCTGTCTCCAGAAGTTAGCTTATTCTTTATATGCTTAACTGCAGTAGGTGTTTACGGTGGTATGGGTGTATGGTGGACCATGCCAACAACCTTCTTATCTGGCGCTGCTGCAGCGGGGGCGATGGGACTCATTAACTCTTCAGGTAACATGGGGGGCTGGGTAGGTCCTTATATGCTTGGATTCATCAATGGTCACACAGGTAGCTTTGCTTATGGCTACTATGTAATGGGGGCTTGTATGTTCCTTGCTGGTCTATTAATTTTGACACTTCCAAAATCTATGGAGCATAAAGAGGATTAAGTAGAGTTATATTATAGATAACTTCATAGGAAAATATTTAACGAATGCTTCAATGGTGTGATTTTGGGTACTATTCAATTTTATGTTACAATTTACAAAATAGTATTATTTAAACTTGAGGAGACAGAATATTGAAAGAGTGTAGACCTAAGTTTGATGAAATTACATCATTTGATGAATTTAAAAAATATTATTGGTATCGTGATGAACTTTCACAAATATGTAAATCATTAGGATTAGAATATAGGGGAATAAAACAAGAACTCAATCATATTATTGAGCAGTACTTTAAAGGCAATTTAATTAAAAAATCATCAATAAAAAATAGAAAAAAACAAGTGGAAAATATTACTTTAGATACACCATTACTTGAATGTAATTTTTCTTTTAATACGAAGTTTAGAGAATATTTTTCTGATTTAATAGGTGTTTCACGATTTAAATTTAATGCTGATATGGCTACTGCTTGGAGAAAAGTAAAAAGTGAAAAAAATATTAGCTTTACCATTGGAGATTTGCTGAAAGTATATTATGGTGAATCAGATTATGCAAAGTATGACAATTCGGCTTGTCAATGGAATCAATTTTTTAAGGATTTTTGTGCAGACGAATGTAGTGGCAATTATTCGAATAAATTAAAAGTAGCATCTATTATTTGGAAAGAAGTTAGAGATTCAAAAAATGAAAAAATCTATTCAAAGGATCTTTTAAGTGAATATGCATATAAATTAGAAGCGTATCGCAAGTAGAAGTAACTTGTCATTGCAGAGACGTATGGGAAAACTAGCAATTAAATTTATAATAGAATAATGATAAAAGCACCTTATATCCTATGAGAAGAGTCATTTGTGATGACTTTTGTAGGTATATAAGGTGCTTTTATTTATTCCTGATTTCTTTATTGATTTTATTTTGTTACATCAGGCACTTTCCCAGGATTCATATCGAGGTTTAGATCTGTGGATTTGAATGGGTGTGGGTTTGCCTCTGGTGGTTGTACTTTGAGTTCTGGATGCAACCATTGTAATTGTTTTAGTTCCCAGTCGTACTTGGCACCGTCATTTTGTAGCTGACGAATATCTTTTAGGATTTCGTCTAGTTGGTCGCTATGTTTATTAGCCATCCCTTCAAGAATGTAAAGACGACCTGCTACACTGTCGATGGTAGAGCCATCGTGGTCTTCATCGACACGCCATTGTAATTCAGAGATTTGTATTTGCTGGAATATGATAACGATAACCAGCACAATGATAACGCCCCACATGGGCGCTTCTTTAGCTTTCAAAAGGGCTCGCAATTTACATGCGAGCCCAGATGGTTTGTTCATTATTGACGATCCTCGAGTTGTAATCCAGGTAATGGTAATTTGGAGTTTACGAAGTCTAACCACAAGCGAGAAGCGTGGGAGAGGTAATGACCCTTTTTCCAAATTACATAAAGGGTATGAATAATTTCAGGTACGAGAGGTCTTACGACAACCTTAGAACCAACCTCCGTATTTTCACCTACCTCAGGGCAGAGGCGAGATGGTAATAATGCAATAGCAAGGTTTGCACTAACTGTTTGTAACATGAGATCACGTTGGCTCGTTTCAAACACGATATGCGGTTGGAAGCCGGTGTGTTTACAAGCTTTGATGATTTCATCATGTAAGTTGAAATCGTCTTTATGCAATACAAAGGATTCATCAGCTAGCATTTCTAAGCGAATTTCTTTTTCTTTTGCCAAAGGGCTAGATTTAGGAATGATAACGGATAGTGGGTCACTTGTAAGGTAGAAAGATTCAAATTCTTTAGGGTTTGGTTTAGTACAGATGATGCCAATATCGATTAAACCTTCCTGAACGCTGATCTCAACCTTTTTAGAACCTTGTTCGTAGAGTTCCAATTCGATTTGTGGATATACTTTTTTAAATTCACCTAATAACTGGGCAAAAATGGGAGCATCAGTAATTGGTGGAATACCAATTCTGATGGAACCTTGTTCCAAACGAAACTCGTTTTCAAAATCAGTTTTTAGATGTTCAAACATAAACACAACGCGTTTAGCGTGGGTTAAGAAGATGGTACCCCCATCAGTAAGTTCTACAGATTTAGCATTACGCATGAAGAGAACAACACCAAGTTCGTCTTCTAAAGCTTTAATTGTACGGCTGATTGCAGATTGGGAGATGTGTAAATTCCTTGCAGCCTTACTAAAGCTTTTTTGATCAGCTACTTCAACGAAGTATTTCAAATGATGAAAATCCATAATTAACCCCCTAAAAATAAAACTTGGTTATAGGACGTGACCTAACTAAATGAGAATAGTTATTACTGTAATGCAATTAGCTATTACTTTATGTAAAGCATGGATAGCAATATTGGCAAAGCGACAGTCACTGTATGTGTTGCGTTGATAGGGCCCAGCACGTTATAATTAGCATATAGGGCTATATCAAGTTATGATATTAGGAATTATGGTTGTGCCCATCACAAAAAAGTATGCTCACACATAATGCCATATTATATATAACATATATATTATTGCATTATTTTTTCATGTGCGCAAGTTTGTAATGGTTGTTATTCCTAAACATAATGATAGATTAAGCAAGTGTTCTATTTTTGCTAAATGCTTAAGGAGGCAATAATCACATGAGTCGTAAATTTAAAACTATGGACGGCAACCAAGCGGCTGCTCACGTTTCTTATGGTTTTACAGAAGTTGCTGCGATTTATCCAATCACTCCATCTTCTCCAATGCCAGAACACATTGATGAATGGGCTGCATCTGGTCGAAAAAACATCTTCGGCAACACTGTTCAAGTTGTAGAAATGCAATCTGAAGCAGGTGCTGCTGCTGCAACCCACGGTTCTTTACAAGCTGGTGCATTAACAACAACTTTCACATCTTCCCAAGGTTTGTTATTGATGCTTCCTAACTTATATAAAGTAGCAGGCGAATTACTTCCAGGTGTATTCCAAGTAGCTGCTCGTGCATTGGCTGCACATGCTTTGGCTATCTTTGGTGACCACCAAGACGTAATGGCTGCTCGTGCAGCTGGCTGTGCTATGTTAGCTGAATCCTCTGTACAAGAAGTAATGGACTTGTCCGCTGTAGCTCACTTGACAGCTATTAAAACTCGCGTACCTTTCATCAACTTCTTTGACGGTTTCCGTACATCCCACGAAATTCAAAAAATTCAAATCTGGGACTATGAAGATTTAAAACCATTGGTTGACATGGATGCTGTTAAAGCTTTCCGTAAAAATGCTTTGAATCCAGATGCTCCTGTAACTCGTGGTACTGCTGAAAACCCTGACGTTTACTTCCAACATCGTGAAGCATCCAACAAATTCTACTTGAACGTTCCTGACGTTGTAGAACACTACATGAACGAAGTTAACAAATTGGCAGGTACTAACTACCAATTGTTCAACTACCATGGTGCTCCTGATGCTACTGACGTTGTTGTAACTATGGGCTCTTCCGCTCAAGTTGTAGAATCCACTGTTGATTACCTCAACAAATTGGGCCGCAAAGTTGGTTTTATCAACGTTCA
Source organism: Veillonella parvula DSM 2008 (assembly GCF_000024945.1). Classification (NCBI taxonomy): domain Bacteria; kingdom Bacillati; phylum Bacillota; class Negativicutes; order Veillonellales; family Veillonellaceae; genus Veillonella; species Veillonella parvula. Next base: position 1,603,477 of record NC_013520.1, on the reverse strand, counting down.
TTTGTTCCGCCCATTCGCAACAGATCGTTTGTTGAAAGCTCTTCCTAAAACTGTAGAACGCATTGCAGTTCTTGACCGTACTAAAGAACCAGGTGCTTTGGCTGAACCATTGTTCTTAGACGTACAAGCAGCTGTAGTTGACGGTGGCCGTAATGTAAAAGTTATCGCTGGTCGTTATGGTTTGAGCTCCAAAGACGTTATCCCTGCAGATATCGTTGCTGTATTCGATAACTTAGCTGCTGAAAATGGCAAGAAATTCTTCACATTGGGTATCAATGATGATGTTACATTCTTGTCCTTAGATCGTGCTGAAGGCGTAGAAGTTGAAACTCCAGGCTTGACTGAATGTAAATTCTGGGGCTTCGGTTCTGACGGTACAGTTGGTGCGAATAAATCCGCTATCAAAATCATCGGTGACCACACTGATATGTATGCTCAAGCATACTTTGACTACGACTCCAAAAAATCTGGTGGCGTAACAATGTCTCACCTTCGTTTTGGTAAAAACCCAATCAACTTGCCTTACTTGATTACTGAACCTCAATTCGTAGCATGTCACCGTCAATCTTATGTACATGAATACGACTTGATTCGCGGCATCAAAAAAGGCGGTACATTCTTATTGAACTGTACTTGGTCTCCTGAAGAATTGGATGAACATTTACCTGCTAAATTACGTCGTCAAATCGCAGAAAAAGAATTGAACTTCTACATCATCAATGCTGCGAAAATCGCTTCCGAAATCGGTTTGGGCGGTCGTATCAACATGGTAACGCAAGCTGCATTCTTCAAATTGACTGAAATCATCCCGGTAGATGATGCTGTTAAATACCTTAAAGAATCCGTAGTAACTTCTTACGGTAAAAAAGGTCAAAATATCGTTGACATGAACAATGCCGCTATCGATCAAGGCGTTGGCGCTTTGGTAAAAGTAGATGTTCCTGCTAGCTGGAAAGACGCTGTTGATAATGGCAATCATGCGGCTAAACCTGGTTGCGAATCTTGCCCATCTTTCGTTCAAAATATTGCACAACCAATCAATGCACAAGCTGGTTATGATCTTCCTGTATCCACATTCTCTGGCTATGAAGATGGTACATTACCTGCTGGTACTGCTAAATTCGAAAAACGTGGTCCTGCATTGTTCGTTCCAAAATGGTTGCCTGAAAACTGTATTCAATGTAACCAATGTTCCTTCGTATGTCCACATGCTACAATTCGCCCAATTTTGGCAACTGAAGCAGAAGTGGCTGCAGCTCCAGAACATTTCGATACAATCCCTGCATTGGGTGCTAAAGATCTTCAATTCCGTATTGCTGTATCCCCACTAGATTGCTTGGGTTGCGGTAACTGTGTTGATATTTGTCCAGCGCCTAAGGGTAAAGCTATCGTGATGACATCCATCGATACTGAAATCGAACAAGCTGAAGCTTGGAACTATGGTGTTAACCTTCCTGTAAAAGAAAATCCTATGAAGAAGGAAACTGTTAAAGGTTCCCAATTTGAACAACCATTGTTCGAATTCTCCGGTGCTTGCGCAGGTTGTGGTGAAACTCCTTATGCTAAATTGTTAACTCAATTGTTCGGTGACCGTATGATGATTGCCAATGCAACTGGTTGTTCCTCTATCTGGGGTGCGTCCATGCCTGCATCTCCATACACAACTAACCAACAAGGTCATGGTCCTTCTTGGGCAAACTCCTTGTTCGAAGATAATGCTGAGTATGGTTATGGTATGTACATCGGCGTTAAGAAAATCCGCCAACAATTAGTAGAATTGGCTTCTAAAGCAGTTGAAACTGCTACTGGCGAATTGAAAGAAGCTTTGGAACAATGGATTGAATTCGCTAACCTTGGTGCAGCTACTCGCCAACGTTCCGAACGTCTAGTGGCAGCTATCGAAGCTGAAGGCGCTACAACTCCTGAATTGAAAGAAATTCTTGAGAAAAAACAATTCTTAATCAAACGTTCCCACTGGATCTTCGGTGGTGACGGTTGGGCATACGATATCGGCTTCGGCGGTGTTGACCATGTATTAGCTTCTGGCGAAGACATCAACATCTTCGTATTCGATACAGAAGTATATTCCAACACTGGTGGTCAAGCTTCCAAATCCACTAATGTAGCAGCAGTTGCACAATTCGCAGCTTCTGGTAAACGTACTAAGAAGAAAGACCTTGGCATGATGGCTATGTCTTATGGTTATGTATACGTAGCACAAGTAGCTATGGGTGCAGATAAAAACCAATTGATGAAAGCTGTTGCAGAAGCTGAAGCATATCCAGGTCCATCCTTGATTATCGCTTACAGCCCATGTATCAACCATGGTATCAAAGCTGGTATGGGTAAAGCTCAAGAAGAACAACGTAAAGCTGTTGCAGCTGGTTACTGGGATCTTTACAGATACAACCCTCAACTTAAAGAAGAAGGTAAAAATCCATTCTCCTTGGATTCCAAAGAACCAACTGAAAGCTTCCAAGACTTCCTTAAAGGTGAAGTACGTTACGCTTCCTTGGCTAAAGCAGCTCCAGACGTTGCAGAAGAATTGTTCGCTAAAACTGAACAAGATGCTAAAGAACGTCGCTTAAGCTATGTTCGTTTACAAAAAGGTTTTGAAGACGTAAAATAATTCGTTATTTAACGACTGAAAACTATATGAGGCACCCTTTCGAGGGTGCCTCTTTTGTATGTAAATTTAGTTTTTCTAAATATCATATTAAGTATCTTCCATAAATCAGTTTATAGTGCTAGTTGCTATTGTATTATTTACGTATTAACTGCTTAAAACATAGGTAATATACTAGGAATTTGGTATAATGATAAGGAAACCATGCATAATTTTAGCAATACATATTTGGGATAATTCTAATATTAAATATAGAGGTACATATGGCTAAGGATAATACACAAATGACAACAGAAGATACGCAACAAACGATATATAAAGAGTTAGGATATAAATCCTATCCATTTCCTTTTACAACGCCGGCCTATTTAGAAGCATATGGTGCTCTTGTAGGGCTAAATACTCCACCTGCGAAGACAGCTCGTGTTCTTGAACTAGGTGCTACTTATGGTGGTAATATTATTTCTCAAGCCGTATATAACCGAGAGGCGACCTTTGTAGGCATTGAGCTTTCACAAGACCAAGTAGAGAAAGGCAATCAAATCATCAGTGATGCCAAACTAGACAATGTATCCTTGATACAAGGGAACATCTTGAATTTTGAGGAATCTATGGGGACCTTCGATTATATTATTGCACATGGATTCTACTCTTGGATCAATGATGAAATGAAGGATAAGCTGCTCAATATTATTTCTAATCATTTGGCGGATAATGGTATTGCCTATGTGTCTTACAATACGTATCCAGGTTGGCATACCATGGAAGAAGTACGTCAGCTCATGCTGTTTGCTAATCGTGGCCAACATAAGTTGACCCATAAGGAAAAGGTGTTGCGCGGGAAGACTGTAGGCAGTCTTGTAGGTGCTCAAATTCTTAACTATGATAATCTTAAAGAACGAAATAGTAAATTCCTTGGTGCATTGCGCTCTGTTATGCAAAAGGATGACTATTATGTAGGTCATGACCATTTAGAACCTCATAATGATCCATGCTATTTTTATCAATTCAATGACCACTTGAAAGCGCATAATCTTGCTTATGTATGCGATGCAGACCTTACACTATCTATGGTTCGTACCTATGATGAAAGTATAGCAGCTAAACTTGAACAACTGGCTCCTAATAGCCAAGCGGATCAAGAACAATATTTAGATTTTATACTAGATACAACATTCCGCAAGTCTATTATTTGTAAAGCTAGCGCTGCAAAAGATATCAACTATGCTATTGCGAATCCGGCTGAAGTGAATACAATTCCTGTACGTACTATTGTAAATAGCTTTGTTTTCCAAATTCTCTTTGATGAGGAAGCATTGGAAATGTTTGAAAATGAGCTCGTAAGAGAGACGTTCCAAGCGCTTATCAAAGATGGTGGTACGTTCAATATGATTGAGGCACTAGCTATTTTGAAAGCAGCCCATGAGGCAGCTCATGTATCTGATGATGAATTAGAACCTGCTGTATGTAGTTTATATCGAGCTGTAGTAGAGCATATGGTACGCGGTGGTATTCGCTTCTATAAAACATTCCCTGTAAAAGAAGAATATATGGAGGGCTTATCTTATATACCTGCCCGTTTTACAAACTTTGTAAAAGCTATTGTGAATGGTGGTAGTGAATATATGTATGGAGCAAATATGTTCAATGATGCTATTGGCGATATCTCTGAAGAAGATCTGTTATTTATGGAGTTGTTGAACAAACCAAAAGCGAAATCTACGGTAATTAAAAAAATTAAAGATGCTCTCTTTAGTGCAGATCAGACTCAATCTACAAAGCATCAAAATGCCATGGCTGAAGCTTTTTATAATGAATTAACAACGCGTATGGAACAATTGGGCTTTATTAGAAGTAAGAAAACAGGGAGTATTTCCTAATTGATAGAGCTCGTTATTTGATTGTATTGCTATGAAGTTGTATTATATTCATTCTGATTTCATAGTTAAAATAAAAACCCGTTACACTTATAATATTTATATGTATTAAGTGTTAACGGGTTTTATTTAATATAATTAAATTTACTTTTATTTTATATTTATTACTTTTAGTTATTTTATATTGCTGAAAAAGTATAGTAAATCGATAATTTTAATGAGGAAAAAATGAACCGTTCATGAAAGTATGGTATAATGTGTTTGGGTATTTTGTAAATATCATCCGATGTGTTGTGGATGATTCTATAAATTGTATTAGTTGATAAAGTTGTATTAATTGTATTATTTGTAAAAGGAGTCTTTTATGGCATCTAAAAAGGCTGTTCTAGTATACATACTGGAAATCCTGAAAGACGAAACAGATGCTAATCATACGTTATCTCAAGAGGAGATTCGCAGTATATTAGCCGAACGGTACGAGGTATCCGTCGATCGGAAAACCTTAGGCCGTCATTTAAATGATTTATATGAATCTGGAGATTTTAGTATTCAATGTGAAGAGTCTGCTGTGGGAGCAGATGGCACCATTCGACGTACTGATTTCTATATGATTCATACCTTTGAAGATTCTGAATTGCGATTATTGATTGATGGTATATTGGCATCTCGCCATATTACTGCATCTCAACGTAAAGATTTAATCGGGCGTGTTGCAAAATTGGGTAGCTCCTATTTTAAGCCTCATGGTATTGATATTGAAAGTAATACGGGGTACCTTCATAGAAGCCAAGATTTATTTCTTAATATTGATCTCATAGAAGAAGCAATACAAAAGGGTAGAAAAATTTCATTGGCCTATTGCCAACCAGATGTGGATAAGCGATTACATATTAATCTTGGGCCAGATCATAAGGAACGGAAGTATGTATTTAATCCATTCCAACTAGTAATGAATCGAGGACATTATTACTTGGTAGGAAATCACGAAAATTATGATGACATGTCTACATTACGCGTTGATCGAATTGCACATATTACGGTGCTAAATGAACGTAGAAAACCTTTGCGGGAGATAAAGGGATATCAACAACAACGCACCTTTAATGTGTCACAATACGTAAAGGAACATATTTATATGTTCGGTGGTGAATCTATTACTGTTACGTTTAAAGCTAGACGTTCCATCGTAAATCAAATTTTAGATTGGTTCGATGGCAATGTAGAGTTTACAAATATAACAGCTGATAATGTTGTATGTCGTGTACGTGTTAATCATGACGCCTTTAAATATTGGGCGCTCCAATATATGCAAAGTGTAAAGGTGCTTACTCCAGCTTCTTTAGTGACAGAAGTAAAAGCCGCAATTGAGGAAGGTTTACACCAATATTCATAAATAAAAGCTAGTTGATCGGTGAATCAACTAGCTTTTTTATGTTTTCTTATAGAATATGCATTTTTTCTGCTTCTCTATAGTCTTTTAGAACCGGACGTGGAGGCAATTTACCCATGAGGCTCACAATATAGATTGCGATAGAAGAGAGGATGAAACCTGGTACAATTTCGTATAGGCCAAGGAATCCAAATTGTTTCCAAAAGAGTACTGTCAAACCACCTACAACAATACCAGCGATACATCCGTGACGAGTCATACGCTTCCAGAATAGGGAGAATAAGATTGCCGGACCGAAGGCCGCGCCGAAGCCTGCCCATGCATAGGCTACCATCGTCAAGATATAGCTGTCTGGATCCATAGCCATATAAATGGCAATCAATGCCACTAGAAGTACTACGATACGGCTTACTAATACAAGCTCTTTATCGCTTGCTTTTGGATGGATGATATTAGCATAGAAGTCATTAGAAATAGCAGAAGCTGTTACTAATAATTGAGCAGATGCGGTACTCATGATGGCTGCCAATACGGCGGACCAGATAAGCCCAGCTACAAATGGAGTAAAGAGGCGTTCTGTCATGATGAGGAATATTGTTTCCGCATCAGTGCCTACTAACTTATCTGGCAGCATGTAAACATGACCGATGAGACCTACAGCAATAGCTGCCATAAGAGATAAGATAACCCATACCATGGCGATGTTCGTAGATTTCTTAAGTTCTTTCGCATCAGAGATAGCCATGAATCTAACTAGGATGTGAGGTTGACCAAAGTAGCCAAGACCCCAACCAAGAGAAGAAATTAGGCCGATAGCCCAAGTAAACCAATCAGACGGATTACCAAACAAGCTAAGTCCTTGTGGGAACTCATGTTGGATGAGCTGGAATGTTTCTATAAGGCCACCCATGTACATGGCTGCTGTAATTGGTACTGCCAAGATGGCAAAGAACATTAATGCGCCTTGAATACAGTCTGTCCAAGATACGGCGAGGAATCCGCCAAGGAAGGTATAGAATACGACGATACCAGCTGTGATAAAGAGGGATACGGTGTAATCAAGACCGAAGATCGTATTGAACAATTTGCCCCCTGCCACGAATCCTGATGATGTATAAATCAAGAAGAAAATCAAGATAAATAAGGCGGAAATGACAGCTACCGAATGAGACTGATCGTGGAAACGATTCTTTAAATAATCCGGTAAGGTCAAACTGTCACTGGCTACCTCGGTATGGTTGCGCAGGCGTCTAGAAACGAATTTCCAGTTGGCCCATGTGCCTAATGTGAGGCCTACGGCAATCCACACACCAGAAATCCCCGTAGTATACGCTAGGCCCGGCACACCCATGAGCATCCAACCACTCATATCTGATGCTTCCGCACTAAGTGCTGTAATCCATGGTCCTAATTGTCGGCCACCGAGGATGTAATCACCAATGCTGTTCGATTTACGATAATAGTAGACCCCGATATACATCATGAGTCCTAGATATAAGGCAAAGGCGATAATAATCATTAAGTTGTCTTGTGTCATGCCTATATAAGACCTCCTTAGGTTCTAGTTATATTCTATAGTATAGTAAATAATTTTTATTGTACCACATATTAGTACTTTAGAGGGTAAAAAATTGGTGATATCAATAAGATTCCTATATTAATTTAGGCTATATATTTTAGAGATACGCATTAGCTGATTACTTATGAAATCATATATTAATAAGCCCCATACCGAATGAAATATGATAAAATAAAAGAATGAAAAAACGATATTTCGTATTGAGTGTACGAAATATTTGTCAGTAGTAATCGAAATTAATACTTATATTTCTGGAACGTGAAAGGAGGACCCTATGGAACAACAGGTAGGCGGAAAACAAGATGTATCTAGACAACATCAAGTTGTGACGAAACAACAAGCATTGCGCATGTTGGAGACCTACTTTGGGTATACCTCCTTTAGACCAGCTCAAGAGGCTCCTATTGCATCCTTGTTGCGGAATGAAGATGTAATTGGAATCATGCCGACAGGGGCTGGGAAGTCTATCTGTTTCCAGATACCTGCGCTCTGTAAGGCGGGCTTGACTATTGTGTTTTCTCCTCTCATTTCTCTTATGAAAGACCAAGTGGATGGTCTCTTGGTGCAGAATATACCAGCAGCGCTCATCAATAGTACACTTACACAATCTGAGTTTAATAAGACCATGTACGAAGTACGTAGTGGTAAGATTAAACTCTTATATATTGCACCAGAGCGGTTGAGCTCTAATTTTTTCTGTAATGTACTGCGAGCGTTACCGATTGCTCAAGTCATTGTGGACGAGGCTCATTGTATCTCTGAGTGGGGTCATGATTTTAGACCGTCTTATCGCCTTATCGGTGAGTGGCTCAATTCATTGCCAAAGAGACCTATCGTGGGGGCTTTCACAGCGACGGCGACGAAATATGTAGAAAACGATATAAAAAAATTATTAGGCCTAGATAAGGCTAATGTATACGTGACGGGTTTTGATCGGCCTAATTTATCCTTCTCTGTTATCCGCACACCAAAGCGGATGGATTACGTTGTTCATTATGTGCGTCAGCACGCCAATGAAAATGGCATTATCTACTGTGCAACGCGCAAGGATGTAGATCGTGTGTATGAAAATTTAACCCGTGCGGGCATCAAGGTGGGACATTACCACGGAGGACTCAACGATGAGGTGCGCCGTGAAATGCAGAATGCCTACGCAGACGATAAATTGCAGGTTATGGTGGCGACGAATGCCTTTGGTATGGGTATTGATAAAAGCAATGTACGCTATGTACTACATTATCAAATGCCGCGTAATATGGAGTCCTATTATCAGGAGGCAGGACGAGCTGGCCGTGATGGGGCACCTGCTGAATGTATCTTGCTTTATAGTGGGCAGGATGTACAGGTTCATAAGTATTTGATTGAACAGTCTATCGAAACGCCGGAACGACAGAATGTGGAGCTACGTAAATTACAGTCCATGATTGATTACTGTTTCTGTAGTAATTGCTTGCGTAAATATATGCTTAATTACTTTGGTGAAAGCACCATTTGGACAACCTGTGATAATTGTAGCTCTTGTAAGGGCTCTGCTGATAAGGTCAATGTTACGAAAGAAGCAAAGGCTATTTTCCGTGCCATCATGGGCACCGATGAGCGATATGGGGCATCAATGATAACCTCTATTGTTCGCGGGGAGCGAACGGATCGTATTACGCGTGCAGGCCATGATGCTTTACCTGTTTTTGGTTTACTGAGCAATGTAGATGAAAAGTCAATTAAAGGGCTTATCCAACAGTTTGTAGCATCTGGATACTTACGTAGCTCTACAGGTAAATATCCTGTATTATCCTTAACGGCTGGTGCAGAGGAAGTGTTAGCCGGTCGCAAAGAGGTGGAGGAAATTAGACAACATGTATCTGTGCCTTCTCGCACTAGTAAGTCTGCTGGCTCAGTGGTGCGAGGAAAATCCAGCTCTACATCGGGCGGTTTATTTGAACATTTACGTCAACATCGCAAACGCTTGGCAGAAAAAGCGGGTCTTAGACCGTATCTTATCTTCCCTGATACAGTACTCATAGATTTGGCAAATTTACGACCTACAACATTAGGTGAGTTTGGCAATGTTAAAGGCGTAGGGGAAGCAAAGTTGAAAAAATATGGACTTACCTTTTTACAGGTCATTGCAGAATATAAGGGATGATAAATTTTACTGTATATATGGTAGTACTGTATATTTTTTAGTATGATAGTACTATATATTTTAGTGAGATAGTACTATATATTTTAGTAAGATTAGCAAGATATACGTTAGTATTTTTTTCTTATTATAAATAGATCTAGGGGGATAAATGAGCTTAGCAGATACACAATACCTCGGTATTATTGAAAATATTTTAGATCATGGCATTTATGGTCAAAATCGCACAGGCATTGCAACGTACAAATTGCCTCAACAAATTATGCAATTTGACTTGCAAGAGGAATTTCCAATTTTAACCACTAAATTTGTAGCTTTCAAAACAGCTGTAAAAGAATTATTGTGGATTTGGCAAATGCAGTCCAATGACGTGCGCAAATTACAAGAAATGAATGTGCACGTATGGGATGAGTGGATGCGTGAAGATGGTACTATCGGTAAGGCCTATGGATACCAAATTGCGAAGTATAAGCAATTAGACAAGCTCATCAAAACGATTAAAGAAGATCCTGATAGCCGCCGAATGATAGTAACCCTTTGGAATATTGAAGATTTAGATGATATGGCGTTGCAACCATGTGCGTATGAAACCTTATGGGATGTAGGGGATGGTTACTTGAACTGCATGCTCATCCAACGCAGTGGCGACATGGGGCTTGGCGTTCCGTTTAACACGGCTCAATATGCGGCATTACAATGTATGATTGCTCAAGTAACAGGTTTAAAGCCAGGTAAATTTACACATGTCATCAACAATGCCCACATCTATGAAAATCACGTAGATGCATTGCGTGAGCAATTAGCACGTCGCAATCAAGCGTTGCCTGCTCCAAAAATTATCGTGAATCCTGAGGTAAAAGACTTCTATGACTTCACACCAGAGGACATTACCTTAGATGGATATGAACATTTAGGTAAATTATCCATGACTGTTGCTGTATAGCATTGTATTTATGACAATTGTTAAATAGCATAATATGTATGGCTATTGCTATATAGTATTGTTTTCATAGACATTGCTAAATAGTATAATTTATGACTGTTGCCATATAGTATTAACTGAAAGAGGGCAGTATGTTAGCATTAATCGTAGCCGTAGCACATAATCGTGTAATCGGTAAAGATAATACTTTGATTTGGCATTTGCCAAATGATTTGAAATTCTTTAAGGAAAAAACAACAGGCCATGTTATCATCATGGGTCGTAAGACCTTTGAAAGCTTACCGTTCTTGTTGCCAAATCGTGAGCATTGGGTAATTACTCGTGATAAAGGCTTTGATGCACCAGAAGGTGTTAAGATTTTCCATAACCCTGAGGCGGCTGCTGAAGCCGCACGTGCTCTTGATGCGGCCTACGTTATTGGTGGTGCTCAAGTATACGAGGCCTTTCTACCTTATGTAGATACTATGTATATCACTGAAGTAGACCATGAATTTGATGGGGATGCATTTTTCCCTGAATTCTCAGAGGATGCTTTCACCATCGAATCCGTTGTAGACGGCATTGTGGATGAAAAGAATCAATATCCTCATCGTTTTGTAACCTATCGCAGAAAGGCAGCTAAATGAGTGAAAGAATGTTTGCCATTATCGGCAGTGAATTAAATGTTAAGCCAAAGCAGGTGCAAGCTGCCGTAGAATTGTTGGACGAAGGCAATACGGTGCCATTTATTGCGCGGTATCGTAAAGAGGTAACGGGCGAATTGCAAGATGAGCAATTGCGCACCATTGAAGAACGCATTAAATACTTGCGTAACTTAGAAACACGTCGCCAAGAAATCATTGCTTCTATTACAGAGCAAGAAAAGATGACAGACGAGTTGATGAAGTCTTTGGAAGCTGCTACAAAGCTACAAGAGTTAGAAGACCTGTACTTGCCATATCGTCCAAAGAAACGTACGCGTGCTATGATTGCCCGCGAACGTGGTTTAGAACCATTGGCTGATATGATTATCAACGATACGGTTACCTCTGGAGATCCGTTAGAGATTGCAAAAGAATACATAACAGAAGAGGTTCCTACGCCAGAGGATGCCATACAAGGCGCTTCTGATATAGTAGCGGAAATCGTCAGTGATAGTGCAGACTTCCGGGCGTACTTGCGTAAGAAGATGTGGAATGAAGGCTTTATTCAAGCTGAATTGAGCGGTGAAGAGGAAGAACAACAACAATTCTTGCAATACGCTGAATATGCTGAGCCAGTTCGTCAAATGCCATCACATCGTATCTTGGCGGTAAATCGCGGTGAAAAATTAGGTGCTTTAAAACTAGTTCTAACTGTACCAGGTGACACCTATGTCGCTTATATGGTTCAAAAGTTAGAGAAAAATCCGAAGTCTATCTTTGCAGACTATAAAGCTGCCGCCGTAGCCGATGCATACAAACGCCTTATTTTCCCAGCTTTAGAGCGTGAAATCCGCAATGAATTGACGGAAAATGCCGATGAGCAAGCTATCAAGGTATTTGGTGTAAATCTCAAAAATCTATTGTTACAACCACCATTGGCCGGACATGTTATCATGGGCCTTGACCCTGGTTACCGTACTGGCTGTAAAATGGCGATTATCGATCAACAAGGCAATGTGCTCGATTATGGTGCGTACTATTTAACAAATAGTGAAAAGCTTCGCAAGGAAGCTCAAAAGGTATTGGCTGATAAGATTCGTAAGTTTAAGGTTACTCTTTTATCTATCGGCAATGGTACTGCATCCTATGAAACAGAGCAATTTGCGTCTACTATGATTGAAGAGGAAACATTAGATTGCCACTATATCATTACTAATGAAGCGGGCGCATCTGTGTACTCAGCATCTAAATTGGCTATCGATGAGTTACCAGATTTAGACGTTACCATTCGCGGTGCTGTATCGATTGCACGCCGTGTACAAGATCCATTGGCTGAATCTGTTAAAATCGATCCTAAATCTATCGGCGTAGGTCAATACCAACATGATGTAAATCAAAAACAATTGACACATACCTTAGACCAAGTAGTTGAAACTGTAGTAAACCACGTTGGGGTAGAGCTAAATACTGCATCTCCAGCTATCTTGCAACATGTTGCAGGCATTTCTAGTGCTGTGGCTAAAAATATTGTTGCATACCGTCAAGAGAATGGTGTGTTTAAAAGCCGTAAGGAATTGCTAAAAGTACCTCGTTTAGGCCCTGCAGCCTTTACACAATGTGCTGGTTTCTTGCGCTTACAACACGGTAAAAATCCACTGGATAATACATCCGTTCATCCAGAGTCTTATGAATTGGCAGAGCGCATCATTGGTGAATTAGGCTTTACCTTAAAAGACTTACAAGATAAATCTCAATTAGAAGCATTGCAAGTAAAATTACCTCTTGTGGATGCCGATAAAATGGCTGCCAAGCTTGATGCGGGCGTGCCGACTGTTCGGGATATCTTGGCGGCTCTTGCTAAACCAGGTCGCGACCCTCGGGAAGATTTACCGGCTCCATTGACCAGAAAACACGTAGTGAGCCTTGAAGATATCAAGGTCGGTACCGTTGTAAAAGGTACTGTTCATAACGTAGTTGATTTCGGAGCTTTTGTAGACTTTGGGCTTAAAACGAATGGTCTATTACATCGCAGCGAGCTTTGCAATAGCCGTCAACATCCATCTGATGTGCTTGCTGTAGGTGATATTATCGAAGCTCAAATCATTTCTGTTGACGTAAAGCGCAATCGCATCGGTCTGTCTGTAAAAGCATTACAACTAGAAAAACCAAAGAATAACGATAATAACCATAATAGAAATAATAATGGTCAACGTCGAAATAATGATAACCGAAATAACAACCGTAATAATGGCGGACGTCAAAATGATAATCGCCATAATGGTTCTTTTAATAATGGGGATCGTCGAAACTGATAATTTCTTAGAAGACTAGTTAATCTACATTAATAGATTTTAAATGATAGTCATTCTTGACTAAAAGTCATTATACCAAAAACCGCACCCTCTATGGTTTTAGAGGGTGCGGTTTTTCTATATAGCTAAAAACTATGTATATTAATGCAGAACAGATATATCGAAAATGATATATCTGATTGAAAAAATTAGATATAGGGAGTATGATGAAACCATAGAGGGGAAATTCCTAAATCATATTCCTAAAGAGGAGGTAATGCAATGAGCTTGAACCTTAAAGAAAGATATGGACTTTTAATTAATAATGAATGGGTAAAGGCATCTGACGGTGCTGAATTTAAAGTATATAACCCTGCTAATGGCGAACAACTCGCTATCTGTGCAGAGGCTACATATGGCGATGTTGATAAAGCTGTAGAGGCTGCAACAGAAGCTTTCAAAACGTGGAAAAACGTTTCTCAAGTAGAACGTGCTGATTATTTATTGAAAATTGCGGATGCTATCGATACTCACAAAGAACATTTGGCACAAGTTGAAACATACGACAATGGTAAGCCAATCCGTGAAACATTGAACGTGGATATTCCACTTGGGGCGGACCATTTCCGTTACTTTGCAGGCGTGCTTCGTTCCGAAGAAGGCTCTGCACAAGTATTTGACGAAAATACATTGAGTCTCATCGTTCGTGAACCGATTGGCGTTGTAGGTCAAGTTGTGCCTTGGAACTTCCCATTCCTAATGGCCGCTTGGAAATTGGCTCCAGCTCTTGCAGCAGGCTGTACAGTTGTTATCAAACCTTCTAGCCACACATCTCTTAGCTTATTAGAACTTGGCGATATTTTGAAAGAAATCTTGCCACCAGGTGTTGTAAACATCGTAACTGGTAAAGGTTCTAAATCCGGTCAATATATCCTTGATCATCCTGGTTTTAGCAAACTTGCTTTCACAGGCTCTACAGAGGTAGGTCTAGATGTATATAAAGCAGCATCTGAACGCTTGATTCCTGCCACATTGGAATTAGGTGGTAAATCTGCGAATATCTTCTTTGAAGATGCGAACTGGAAACAAGCTCTTGACGGGGCAATGCTCGGTATTCTTTTTAACCAAGGTCAAGTATGCTGCGCTGGTTCCCGTATCTTCGTACAAGATACAATTTACGATAAATTCGTAGCTGAACTTGCTGCACTATTCGATAAGGTGAAAGTTGGTTTGCCTTGGGATTCATCTACTCAACTTGGCTCCTTGATTTACGAAGACCAAGTTAATAAAGTATTGAGTTATGTAGACCTTGCAAAAGAAGAAGGAGCTCGCATTGTAGCCGGTGGTGTACGTGTTACTGATGGCGAACTTGGTAAAGGTTGCTTTGTAAGACCTACACTTATTGTAGATGCTACAAATGATATGCGTGTAGCTCGCGAAGAAATCTTCGGCCCTGTAGCTGTTGTCATCAAATTCCACAGCGAAGAAGAAGTTATTGAACAAGCAAATGACAGCTTATACGGCCTTGGCGGTGGCGTATTTACTCAAAACATCAACCGTGCTATCCGCGTAGCTCGCGGTATCGAAACAGGGCGTATGTGGGTAAATACATACAATTCAATCCCTGCAGGCGCTCCATTTGGCGGCTATAAACAATCCGGTATCGGTCGTGAAACTCACAAAGTTATCCTTGAGCACTACACTCAAATGAAAAACATCATCGTAAACTTGAGCGATAAACCATCTGGGTTCTACGACTTAGATTAATAACATATAAACTTCTCCGATGAACTATAATAAAGAGGCACCTCGAATGAGGTGCCTCTTTATTAATATTGAGATAAACGGAATATTTTTCTATACGCCTCTGGTGCATTAGAACCATCAGAAGGTTTTATAATAATTCTAATATATATATCTTCTTTGAAGTCTGGATATGTTGTTGCATATTCTTTGCAGAATTGATCCATTCGATTGTAAAAATTTGTTACATCTTGGTTTTGTATGGCCGAATAGGGAATAGGCATTTCAATATACAAAGAAGATGTATCGTATGTAGCATAGGATAACTCCTCTTCTGTTATATAGTTTTTCATTAATGGGAATGCAGTTATTAACGGGATGTTGGTTATCAGTATTCGCTCCACTTGTGGTACAACAGGTGCAGAGGTGTGCAAGACTTCAGATATTTCAACGGGCATTTGTGGATATTTGTCAAAGGTGACTTGCCATCTATTGTTTCTATGAGACTCCAAGTGATATGTTAGATTAGGATAATCCTCATTTATATATTGTTGTACCTCATTTTCACTATAATGTGAGAGAAGATGACAACCCGTTGTTAGTATGAGGGATAGTATAATCAGTGGCAATAATATAAATCGTTTTAGGGTAAAAGATTTCATTGTATATTCCTTTTATATTACTTTAGGAAGTTTAGTAAATCGTAATTGCTTAACAGACATTGTTTAATTTATTGGCAGAATTTTGGAGTACATTTTGGAGTACACTATTTTAATTATATTATATCTAAATTAACTGTTTACTTATATAGCTGATTAATACCACACAACTCTCAATAAACCATAATAAAGAAGCAGCCCGAAAGAGGCGCCTTTTTTGTACTTAACAATAGTCTATTATATGTAAAAGTATAGGGTATGTTATAATTGTAGCCATATAAAATTGTGTTATTTATAGAGGTCTATTATGAATTTGAAGAGAGTAATTAAATGGATTGGATATATTGTTGCCATAATAGTAGTGCTTTATATCCTCATATGGGGAGTGTTGATATATTTCTTGGCAGGTGGTGACTTTAAAAATAGTTTGATCTATCTAAGTGAATTTCAGGAGAGTGGATTATATTATGGTAATGAAAACTGTAAGATTGCTAATAATGTAGTTGCTGTTCATGAGGTAGATAATAAACTTTATTACATAACTTTAGACGGTATTGGTATTTTTGATGAAAATGTGAGTTTGTTAGATGCTTGGAATAAAGATATTAATAAATATAACACTTTCATTCCTCGGATAGATGCTAAAGAAACACACTTTAATGTGAGCCTTGATGAGTTATATCCTAATATTTCTAGTCTTGATGAAAGTGATAGAGATATATGGCATGAGATCTTTTTTGATGGTGAGAAACGATATACCGGTTTGCACGCTGGACATCCTATAAAGCTACCTTTCTATGTATCGTATAGAAAGGAAAGCTTGATTAAGCATAATGATATAGTAGATCTTTCTACAGGAACTATTATTGGTAAGTATGGTAGTGAGCATATTTATAGAAACAATGCTTATTATAATTTTGAATTCGGAAAATTGACTAAAATTGATTTCTCTCAGAAAGCTATATATAGCTATTATTCCGACAATCTTGATATAAATCGGTTCAGTAAGAATAATACCAATGATGAAAAACGTGAATCTTATTCACGAAATGAGCTAAATAAAACGAGAACGAAAGATTTAGAGGTATTATCTGATTTACTGAATCAACGATTCATAGTGTTTGATTCCTTTAACAAGTTTTCTGATTTTGATAAAGATACTTTTGAAGCATTAGCCATTTATGCAATTAAAAATCGGAAGGCGCTACAATTAGGGCCGTTAGAAAATCAAACCCTACAGCAATACTTAAGTAAATAGAATACATGAGTATATGTACTGAATGAAAGTAAGGCGTAATAAACTTATCCATAAAGTATAGTTGAGGAGTATTTCATGGATCTGTTTCAAATAAGTAAAATGTTAAACATAAATGATTTACAAGAAATTCTATTTAGAAAATGGTCAAAGGACAGGATAAACTATGATTCATTTTGATTATCTATTAATTATAGGGATATTGCTTAGTGTTTTACTCTTTCTTTTTGTTGGAGTATTTTATTATAGTAAATCTAAACTTTTAAAGGGACTAAATATTTGGTTTTTAATAATACTTAGTGGTCTATTGAGTTATTTGTTATATCCCTTATATGAACTGACAGATTATAGAGAAGAATTTACATCAATAGTTATTATTGCTGCGATAATCATTAAAATAAATATCAATTTATCTATATTTATGATTGCTGATAAAATAAGAACAAAATGGATTTCTAAATTAATTTTGATTCTATGGGTTGTTCTTGTTGAATGCTTGTATACGCCTATTCATTTGTCATATCTTGTTTTGTTATGTGTATCAGGTGGAATTGTGTTGATTGAACATTTTAAGGGTAAAAGAAATCCTATTTAGTTTAGATTCAAAATAACTCTTATAGCGCTCACTTTCAAAATATGTTATACTATTCAAATGCGCATAGTTCGTGCGCGATAGGAGGAAACACATTTAGATGTTAGAAAAATTTGAACAATTAATGATTAGCGAACCTGTTCTAAGAGCGTTAAACGATATGGGCTTTGAAGAGCCTACGCCAATTCAACAGGAAGCTATCCCAGTAGCCATGAGCGGTAAAGACATGATCGGTCAAGCTCAAACAGGTACTGGTAAGACAGCAGCATTTGGCTTGCCTGTATTGGAACGCGTAGACGGGAATGAGCGTCACGTTCAAGTAGTTATTTTATCCCCTACACGAGAATTAGCTATTCAAGTAGCTGAAGAGCTTAACAAAATGGCTCAGTACACGAATATCACGGCACTACCAATTTATGGTGGTCAAGATATTAATCGTCAGTTCCGTGCCTTGAAAAAGAACCCTCAAATCATCGTTGCCACTCCAGGCCGATTGATGGACCATATGGATCGTGGTTCTATCCACTTTGACCATGTGAAAGTCGTGGTATTGGACGAAGCCGACGAAATGTTAAATATGGGCTTTGTTGATGATATCAATAAAATCTTGGGTGCTATCCCAGAAGACCATCAAACATTGTTGTTCTCTGCAACTATGCCTAAGGCTATCCAACAATTAGCTGAAACATATTTGACAGAGCCAACATTGATTCGCATGAAACCGACTCAAGTTACGATGGACTTAATTGAACAATACTATATCGAAGTGCAAGACCGTCAAAAATTCGATGTTCTTTGCCGTTTGTTTGATATCCAAACACCTGAACTGGCTATTATCTTTACACGTACAAAACGTCGTGTTGATGAAGTGACAGAAGGTCTTAAGAAACGTGGTTACATGGCGGAAGGCATCCATGGCGACTTGTCTCAACAAAAACGAGACAGCGTAATTCGCCAATTCCGCGAAGGTACCATTGATATTCTCGTGGCTACAGATGTGGCAGCTCGTGGTCTTGATATTTCTGGCGTGTCTCATGTATATAATTATGATATGCCTCAAGATCCTGAAAGCTACACACACCGCGTAGGTCGTACAGGTCGTGCCGGTAAGGCTGGGCAGGCTTTCACGTTCGTTATTCCTCGTGAAATGGAGCATTTACATGCTATCGAGCGTTTAACAAAACGTAAAATTGCACGTCGTCGTGCACCTTCATTAGGTGAAGTTCTTGAAGGTCAACAACGTTTGGCAATTGAAAGCCTCGTTGAAATGACAGATAATCTAGAAGCATTGGCGCCTTTCAAATCTAGTGCTGAGGAATTGTTGAATGATACAGATTCCGTAACACTTTTGGCGGCAGCTCTTAAATTGTTAACAAAAGAACCAGATACTACTCCTGTAAATATTACAGAAGAAAAACCATTGCGCGTACGCCGTCGTCGTGAAAGTGGTCGTAGTGATCGCCGCCGTCGTGATGGTGATCGTCGTAGAGATGGTGACCGTCGTCGCAGTCGCGATGATCGTAGAAGTGATCGTCGTAATGACCGTAAAGGTGACCGCCGCAGAGATGATCGCAAATCTGATCGTCCACGTGGTGAGAAAAAAACTCGTCATCAAAGTGAAGGTTTTAAACCTTACTTTAAAGACTAATAGGATGTGGATTGCTTTTAGCAATCCACATTTTTTATTACTTAATAGTTAATACTATTTATCTTGATAAGTATTGAGAATTTTGGTATAATAAATAATAATTATTTCTTGTAAACGGTCGATAATGGCCTATGCCTAATAGATTTCCAAGTGGAGAAAGGTAGATTATTATGGATATCGCACAAATTTTGCGTAGCCAGGGGTTTAAAGTTACCCCACAACGTATTGCGATTTATGATGCTTTGCGTGGTCATCATGATCATCCAACAGCAGAGATGTTGTATCATACGTTGCGCCCAGAACATCCAAGCATGAGCTTGGCTACAGTGTATAAGACGATGGAGATTTTTGAAAAAATCGGTCTTGTTAAAATTCTAGAAGTTGGTGATGAGCGCGCTCATTACGATTGGGATACACAAGCTCATTCCCATATCCGTTGCATTCGTTGCAATAAGGTAGAGGATATGATGGGCATTGATTTGAAAGCTATCAAAACGATTGCTGATCAAGGTAGCGAATATCAAATCACAGGTCAACATATTACCTTCGAAGGTGTTTGCCCTGAGTGCGCAAAAAAAGAAAGTCATTAATAGATAACCCCTGTTGTTGAAGGGCTCCTTCACGGCAGGGGTTATATTAGTTATTGTATATCTTCTATCTTATATCTATTAGTGTTATAGAATAGCTATAATTAGATATAAGCATAATACAATAGATATTAGAGTTAAGCGTTTTATAATTATAGAATTGTAGAAATCGTATAATCATATAAAGGAGTATCATGTTTGTAATAGGCAGTCACTTATCAATTAGCAAAGGTTATTTACATATGGGCAAGGAAGCGACTAAAATTGGGGGCAATACGTTCCAATACTTTACTCGCAACCCTCGCGGTGGTAGCATGCGAGCTCTCGATGTTGAGGATATGAATAACCTTAGCGCATATATGAAAGAACACAACTTTG
The DNA here is from genome assembly GCF_000024945.1 of Veillonella parvula DSM 2008. Taxonomy (NCBI): domain Bacteria; kingdom Bacillati; phylum Bacillota; class Negativicutes; order Veillonellales; family Veillonellaceae; genus Veillonella; species Veillonella parvula. Next base: position 1,583,146 of record NC_013520.1, on the reverse strand, counting down.
GTACCTTGTTAGCACATGCACCGTATACCTATAACCCATGTGCCGCCAAAGAGGATTTACGCGCTTTTGCGAAGCAATCTATGATGGAAGATTTAGAGCGTATGGAATATTTGCCAGGTCAAATGTATAACTTTCACCCAGGTAGCCATGTGAAACAAGGCGTAGATCAAGGTATTGAATACATTGTAGAGTGCTTGAATGAAATCTTATTTCCAGGCATGAAGACAACAGTCCTTTTGGAAGTAATGGCTGGTAAGGGTACAGAAATTGGTTCCCGTTTTGAAGAAATTGCACGCATCATTGATGGTGTAAAGCTAAAAGAGTACATGGGTGTGTGCGTTGATACTTGTCACATTCACGAAGGCGGTTATGATATCGTGCATAATCTTGATGGCGTTATTGACGAGTTCGATCGAATTGTAGGTCTTGATCGTTTGAAAGCCATTCATTTAAATGACTCTAAAAACCCTATGGGTGCCCATAAAGATCGTCATGAAAAAATTGGGGAAGGACATATTGGTATCGATGCTATTGCTCGCGTTGTAACACATCCTAAATTGACGAACCTGCCATTCTACTTGGAAACGCCAAATGAATTAGACGGATACGCAAAAGAAATTGCTATGTTGCGCTCTATCGTAGAGAATAAATAATTAAATTACAGATGTTAATTTAGTTATATAATAAATATGTAGAATACTTGATGCTATACTAGTTATTGCAAACACATAAGGTTATTAAAACTATTAAAACTATTAAAACTATTAATGCTATTAATGCTATTAAAGCTATATAACGTTATTGAATTTCCATAAAGTTATGGGATTAAGTGTTTGTTTTTGCATTTGAATACATACATTGTGTATGTGGTGTAGGGAGAACTGGAAAGGGGGTCAAAATGCGGTTTTTACATACTGCCGATTGGCATTTAGGGCGTATTTTTTATGGCCAGTACTTAACAGAAGATCAAGCTCATGTGTTGGAACATCAGTTTTTTAATATTTTGAAAGATGAAAACATCGATGGCATATTGCTCGCAGGGGATATTTTTGATAGAGCGGTGCCACCCATTGAAGCTATCGAATTGTGGGACTCTATAATTACTCGTCTCGCTATGGACTACAAGGTGCCTCTCTTTGTGGTGAGCGGTAATCACGATGGGGCGGAACGTCTTGAAGTGGGGCGCTCCATGTTGGGACAATCGGGTATTCATATTTGGGGCTCTCCTCATCACGCTTTAAAACCTTTTGAATTTGAAGGGACAGATGGCAAGGTGGCAATTTGTCCTATGCCTTTTAGTGAACCTCGGCGCATAGGGGAGGCTTTGGGCTTAAGTTCTGCTAATACTACTTCAGCAACTGTTCAAAATCTGGAGAGTGTAGAAACTAAGACTAAAGCAAAGTCAAAACGGTCTAAATCAAAGAAGTCATTTCAAGATGTTATAGAAGGCTCTTTATTTGCTGATGTAGAGGATATTAATGCAGAATCTACCGATACTGAAATTGCTGACATAGTAACACAGTGTTATGAACAAAATTGCGAAAGCACTTTGAATCTGCATAATTATGACCAAATGTATCAAGCTTGGAGTGACTATTTGTATAAACAGGTGCCTAAGGGGATGCGTAGTATCGCCATTAGCCATGCTTTTGTTATGGGCGGTGAAGTAGGGGGCTCAGAGCGTACCTTGTCTGTAGGTGGCAGTGAACAGGTAAATCCTCAAGCCTTTAAAGATTTTCACTATACTGCCTTGGGACATTTGCATGGGTCTCAACGAATGGGTGCAGATCGTATTCGCTATAGTGGCTCTCCATTAAAGTATTCCTTTGATGAACATATGCAAAAGAAGTCTTTCACCATCATTGATATGGATACAAAGGGGACCGTAGATATTAGTACAATTCCTGTAGAGGTGAAGCGAGATGTAGTCATTTTGGAAGGATATTTTGAAGACCTGTTAAATGATAAAGTATTACAGGCTAAACATAGGGATGATTATGTGCAAGCTCGTTTACTTGATACGATGCCGATTATGGATGGAATGGCTAAACTGCGCCAGGTATATCATCGTTGTATGACCATTGATCTAGTTGGTCGCATGGCAGGGCCTATAGCAGATATGGGTGAGGCAATTTTCAAAGAATTAAATGAACGGGATCTATTTAATCAGTTTGCAGAAACTGTGTGGAAGGAACCTTTAACAGAGAAAGAACAGCAATATATTAACTCTGTATGGGACCGAATTCTTAAGGAGGACTAAATGAAGCCTATATCATTAACTATAGAAGCCTTTGGTCCGTATCGTGATTCGGTCACATTGGACTTTAACGAGCTCCAAGACCATTCCATGTTTCTCATCGCTGGCCCTACAGGGGCAGGGAAAACATCAATCTTAGATGCCATGGTGTATGCCTTGTATGGTGAGCCGAGTGGGGAAGTCCGTAAAACAGATGCTATTCGCAGTGACTTTGCAGAACCTCATCGTATGACTCGTGTCGATTTCTCCTTTGCTATTGGGGATGCACAATATCGTGTTGAACGGTTACCGAAACAAATGGTAGCAAAGAAACGTGGTACAGGGATGCGTGAACAGAATGCTAGCGCTACTGTATATGAGCGGAAAAATGGTGAGTGGAAGGTCATTGCCACCTCGGCTGCCGCCATTCGCGATACTATTCAGCAAATTATAGGCTTTCGCAAGGATCAGTTTTTACAAGTTGTGCTATTACCTCAAGGGGAATTCCGAAAGTTACTAGTGGCCTCTACGAGTGAACGTGAGGAATTACTACATACACTCTTTAGAACGGAGCTATATCGAAAATTACAAGAAACACTAAAGGCTGCCTATGATGAAGCAAAGGCAGGTATTGAAGAAAATCTAACTAAGCAAACTGTATTTATGCAGTCTATCCCTCATGATGGAGCGACTCCAATGGTAACCATTGAGCATGTGCGTGAGTTACTAGCGAATCGGGGCCCACATCGAGATGCTCTCGCTGTAGAACGAGATGAGGCAGTAACCGTGGTAGAACAGTTTAATGTGCTCCGAAATCAATGGTCTTTATATAATCAGGCTCAACAATCTCTTGCTGAGGCTACTTCGAAACTTGACTTGGTGAAAACCAGGGAAACTGAGCGCGTAAACCTAAGTGAAAAGGTTCAGTTCCTTAACTCTTTGGCACCAACGCATGAATTATATAAACAATATATTGAGAAACAGGCTGTATTAAAAACTTTAGAACAGGCTCTTTCAGATGCAGAAGAACGTGTGAAACTGGCAACTCAACATGAGGCTAAATGTTTAGAGGTTTACAGTGGCTTAGAAGGTCAAGCTGAAAGTATACAAGCTAAGAGAACTACCTTAGCTCAATTTCAACAACAAGCGGAGAAGTTTGACGAGTTAGATGTATTGAAAAAGAAATTCTCTACACTGCATAGTAGTTTAGAAGAATTAGATAGTAAAAAAAGCGAAGATGCCTTAGCTAAACAACGGGAGCTTGTAAAAACTTTAGAAGCTGATTTAGAAGCTTTGCGTAAACAGGTACAAGATAATAATAAATTCTTAGAAAATACTCCTATTATTCAAGAGCAACTAAATGATTTGCATAGATATTCTGAATTACTAGAAGAAATTAGTAAGGTACAAAAAGAAATCGATGATAAAGGTCAAAGGCTAGCGTCTTTAGATAGAACAGTGCAGGTTGCAAAGGTACATCTTGAACGATTAGAGCATCTAATGCAAGAAGGGCGCGCCTTTGAGCTAGTTCATTTAGTTGTAGATAATGAGCCTTGTCCGGTCTGTGGCTCTACAGATCATCCTCGGTTAGCCGCTAAGCCAGAGATTTATCCGACTAAGGATGAAATTGAAGAGGCTCGTATAGCCCGTGATATAGCACTACAAAAGCAAGCTAGCGAAGTGGGACAACAGAAAACCTTAGTTACTCGTCTTGATGAGTTAACTAAGCAAGTAGACGCGCAAGTTTCTACGCTAAAGTTATCTATGGATGATTTTTCTGAGAAAAACTTTGCATCTGTTCAACAAGATTTGTTGGCTAAAATGGAGCAACTCACTGCTTTACGTGGTAAGTCTGAATTGTTAAGTAAAACTATAGCTCACAAGGAGCATAATTTAAAAGTAGCTCGAGATAAGCTAGCAACTTTAGAGATTGCCCATAATGAATTACTTAAAAATCTACACGACCTAGAGATTCGTATTAGCTCAGTACAAGCTAACATTGATGCTCTATCTAAAACTTTACCAACCACGGATATAGCTGCGTGGCAAAAACAGCTAGAGTCGTTAGATAGTGAGATTACGATTTACGATGAGCAGGTGAAAGTTGGTAAAACTAATTTAGATGCTGCTCGAGAACAGTTGAATGCCAAACGCGGACGCTTAGAAACATTGTCCTCTCAAGTAAAAGAAGAAACAAAAAATCTCAATTTGATGTATAAGAACTATACAAAGTCATTACAAACTATTTCTTTAGCAGAAGATGATTTTGTAGAGGCTTTACGTGATATTAAAGAGATAGAGACCTATAGAACACAGCTGCATGCTTTGGATGAAGCCTTTAATAAAGCACGAGCTGTATATGATGCGGCGTTAAAGGCCTCAGAAACTGTGGTTAAGCCAAGTGATACTGTTTCTGATGAAATCTATGCTACAGCAGTAGAGCATCGAGATACGCTAGTAGGCAATCTAGCGGCATGGGATAAAGAAACAAAGCATATCGAAACTACGCTTAACTCATTAGAAACACTTGAAGCTGCTATGGGCGAGGCTCGTGAAAAGGTGAAGTTCTTAAGCCGATTAAATGATCTCGCTAATGGTGGGGAGCAAGGCTTTAAAAATGTTACCTTTGAGCGTTATGTATTGGGGGCTATCTTAGATGAGGTCGTATATGCAGCCAATTTACGACTTCAGAAGATGAGTCGCAACAGATATTCCTTGGAAAGATCTGACTATACAGGTGGTGGTCGTGGCAAGCAAGGCCTTGATTTGGCAGTTATGGATGCTTTCACGGGGCAATCTAGACCGGCAAATACCTTGTCGGGTGGTGAAACATTCTTGGCCTCTATGGCGCTTGCCTTGGGATTAGCGGATGTTATTCAAAGCTATGCTGGTGGTATCCATATGGATACGATGTTCATCGATGAAGGCTTTGGCACGCTTGACCCAGATACATTGGAACTAGCTATGGAAACATTGGTACAATTGCAATCTTCTGGGCGCCTTATCGGTATGATTTCCCATGTGCCTGAGTTAAAATCGCGCATACCTGCTCATTTAGAAGTTATTCGCGGTGACGATGGTAGTACGGCAAAATTTGTTATTAACTAGATATCATTAACTAGATATCATTAACTAGATATAGATTTGCCAAATGTGTTACTATAAAAAGAGGAGAATTCCTACAAAAACATCCTGTATTTACGAAGGGGGTTCTATGAAGTTTTCGTTTGCTCATAATAATATAAATGTTAAAGACCTTGATAAAAGTCTAGCATTCTATAAAGAGGCGTTATTGCTCGAGGAGTCTCGTCGTTTGGAAGACCCAAGCGGTGCTTTCACTCTAGTATATTTAAAAAGTCCTTATACAGCACATGAATTAGAACTTACATGGTTGCGTGACTGGGATCGCCCTTATAATTTAGGCGACAATGAATTCCATTTAGCGTTTTACGTAGATGACTATGAAGCGGCTCTTAAAAAGCATAAAGAAATGGGCGTTGTTGCTTATGAGAACACTGATATGGGCATTTATTTCATAGCGGATCCAGATGGATATTGGACAGAAATCATTCCGGCAGGTAAATATTAATGGAATATATGTTAACCCGTTTGGAGTGGTTAGTTGGACCAGATAAGATTCAAACATTAAAGGATACATCTATCGCACTCTTTGGTGTCGGTGGCGTAGGTGGTGGTGCCCTTGAGGCGTTAGTGCGAGCTGGTGTGGGGCGCATCGTCATTATTGATGGTGACTCCGTAGCGCCTAGCAATTTGAACCGCCAAATGATTACGACTCATGATACGATTGGGGCACGTAAGGTAGAGGTGGCAAAGGCGCGAGCTCTTTCCATTAATCCTGATGTGGTGATAGAAACCCATGATATTATGTATACTGAGGAAATCTATCCTGGATTTATTCAAAGCTTGAACGTTGATTATGTTATCGATGCCATTGATATGGTAACGGCGAAACTTAATATCATTGAGGTTTGTCAACGTGAAAGTATCCCCGTTATTTCTTGTATGGGTGGCGGTAATCGCTTTTACCCAGAAAAACTTATGATTGCTGATATCAATAAGTCTCATACATGTCCTTTGGCACGTGTTATGCGTCGGGAACTCAAAAAACGGGGCATTAAAAAACAATTAGTTTTATTTTCTACAGAAAAACCGACAAAACCACAATTCCGCGGCGAAGCGACAAGTCCTGGAACATGTAGTTTTGTGCCCCCAGTGGCAGGTTTTATATTAGCAGCACATGTATTGCGTACAATTTTGGAGGTACCTGAACAATGAAAAAAGCAAAAATCCATATGGCTGACGGCGGCGATATTATAATTGAATTATTTGATAAAGAAGCACCTGGAACAGTACAAAACTTCATTGATCTGATCAATAAAGGTTTTTACAATGGTCTTCGTTTCCACCGTGTAATCCCTGGTTTCGTAGCACAAGGTGGTTGTCCTAATGGCAACGGTACAGGTGGTCCTGGCTATACAATTAAAGACGAACTAGTTGGCAATCCTCATAAACATGAGCGTGGTGCCTTGTCTATGGCTCACCGTGGCCCTAATACTGGTGGTAGTCAATTCTTTATTGTATACGAACCACAACCTCATTTAGATGGTGTACATACCGTATTTGGTAAAGTCATTGAAGGTATGGATGTAGTTGATGGTATCCAACAAGGTGCTATCATGGAAACTGTAGAAGTAATCGAAGGTTAATCTCATGAATGAAGTATCTATTAAACATCCAGAATGGCTATATATCGATGTAAATGGTAAAACATCATATGGGTATGACCAAGAGTGGTTCACTGATGAGTGGCAACGCTTGTCTGGTTGTGGTCCTACATCGGCATCACAAGTATTGGGCTATTCGCTATTTAGGGATGGCTTATTAGATCTAGAAACCACATCCGACCAAAGCCTTGCGTTAGAACGAATGAACTTAGTTTGGAAATATGTAAAACCACGTTTTGGTGGCGGTGTTTATAAAACGCAATGGATGGAACGAGGACTTATACGTTTGTTAGAGGACGAAGGATTGTCTTATGATGTGCATATGCTAAATGTATCACCTTTCTGTGCATCACGCGTAGAGGTGGAGGCTGCAGCTCAATTTATTCATGATGCCTTGGCACAGGATGTGCCTGTAGCATTTTTGAATCGTCATAAAGGGAAAGAAAGGGCTCTCTATACCTGGCATTGGGTTCCGATTCACAGGATGTTTATGGACGGCGATGATATCCGTTGTGGCATCTTTGATGAAGGTGAAATTCGTGATTTTTCTTTGGCAAATTGGATGAAAGACACTATTTTAGGTGGTGGATTCTGTTACATTAGCCGTAAAGAGTAAGTAGCAGAGCAATTAAAGTAATATACATACGCATCGCAGTAATCTGCGATGCGTATTGTAGTATAAATAGTAGGAGGTACTACATGAGTCAATGGATTACTGAGGAACAAACCTCTCATTTACGTCTAAGCGCTGAAGCGGAAGAAGTGCTTTACTCTGGGAAATCTGAGTTCCAAAAAATTGAAGTTTTTAAATCAAAAGAGTATGGTATGATGCTCGCTTTAGATGGCGTGTTCCAAACATCTGAGCGTGAAGAGTTTATCTATCATGAAATGATGAGTCATATTCCTTTGTTCTTACATCCTAATCCTGAGCGTGTCTTGATTATCGGTGGTGGTGATGGTGGCGTAGCTAGAGAATGTGTACGTCATGACTGCGTAAAAGAAGTAACGATGGTTGAAATTGATGGTAAAGTTGTGGAGCTAGCAAAACAATATCTACCAACTATTGCTAAAGCTATGATTGAAAACCACCCTAAATTGACTGTAAAAATTGGTGATGGTATTGGTTTCATGGCAGAAGCAGAAGATTATTATGATGTAATTATCG